>NZ_JASKYR010000163.1:0-13616 GCF_041028215.1 Streptomyces flavofungini | reverse complement strand
CCYTCCYCGACCGGCTGCCGGTCGAGGAAGTCGGCGAGGTCGCGCGCGTAGGCCCGCAGCCGCTCCTCGCTCAGCGCGGACAGGACGATGAGCTCGTCGGCCGTGTCGTCGTGGGTGGCAGCGCGGCCGTCGTGGGGCTGTGCCACGTACTCCTCGACGATGAGGTGGGCGTTGGCCCCGCCGCCGCCGAAGGAGCTGACACCGGCCCGGCGCGGCCCTTCCGTCTCCCGCCCGTCCTGGTCGCGCAGCACGGGGCGGGGCCAGGGCGTGGCCTCCTGCTGGATGCGGAAGGGGGTGCCGGTCAGGTCGATGCCGGGGTTGAGCTCAGCCGAGTGCAGGGACGGCGGCAGGACACCGTGCCTGAGCTGCATGAGCACCTTGGTCAGGCCCGCGATGCCGGCCGCCGACTCCAGGTGACCGATGTTGGACTTGAGCGAGCCGACCGCGCAGCCGCCGGTCTCGCCGGTGTCGTCCGTGCCGCCCCGGAAGGCCTCGCGCAGTCCGGCGATCTCGATGGGGTCGCCGAGGGGGGTGCCGGTGCCGTGTGCCTCGACGTAGCCGACGGTGTGCGGGGCGACACCCGCGCGGCGCAGGGCGGCGGTGATGACCTCGGCCTGGGCGGTGGGGTTGGGCACGGTGTAGCCGCTGGTTTTGCCGCCCGCGTTGATCGCCGAGCCCTTGAGGACGGCGTAGACGCGGTCGCCGTCGGCCTCGGCCGCCCGCAGGGGCTTGAGCAGGACGGCGCCGACGCCCTCGCCGTCCACGAAGCCGTCCGCGTGGGCGCCGAAGCTGCGGCAGCTGTCGCCGCGCGAAATCATCTGACGGTCCGACAGCATCGTCAGGTGCATGGGGTGCAGGATGAGGTTGACCCCGCCTGCGATCGCCGTGGCGCACTCGCCGCGGCGCAGGCTCTCGCAGGCCAGG
Source organism: Streptomyces flavofungini (assembly GCF_041028215.1). GTDB lineage: Bacteria > Actinomycetota > Actinomycetes > Streptomycetales > Streptomycetaceae > Streptomyces > Streptomyces flavofungini_B. Next base: position 12,692 of record NZ_JASKYR010000163.1, on the reverse strand, counting down.
TGGACGGCGGTGAGCGAGGCGGAGCACGCGGTGTCGACGGTCAGGCTGGGTCCGCGCAGGTCCAGGACGTACGAGACGCGGTTGGCGATCGACCAGTGGGCGGAGCGCGCGTGGGTGTGCTCGCCGAAGGCGCTGCTGTGGCCCGCGAGCCATTCGTAGTCGTTGTTCATCACCCCGGCGAAGACGCCCACCGCGTCGCGCTCGCCGAGTCCGCGCGGGCGGTAACCGGCGTCCTCGGCGGCCGCCCAGGCGGTCTCCAGGAAGAGGCGCTCCTGGGGGTCCATCTCCTCGGCGTCGGAGGGGGAGATCTGGAAGAGCAGCGGGTCGAACTTGTCGACGTCCTGGAGCCAGCCGCCCCATTTGCTGTACGCGCGGCCGTCCTTGCCGTCCGGGTGGTAGTGCGCGTCCACGTCCCAGCGGTCGGCGGGCACCTCGCTGACGCAGTTGCGTCCCTCGACGACGTTGTGCCACAGCTCGTCCGGGGTCCGCGCCTGCGGGTAGCGCCCGGCGAGCCCGATGACGGCGATGTCCTCGGCGGGCCGTCGCGAGGCGGTGCCGGGGGCCGCCTGGTGCCGTGCGGATGCCAGCAGCTTCAGGAGAAGAGCACGCTTGTCGTCCATAGACCTTCGTCTCATCCGGGTGCCTAGAGGCTCGAATTAGGGCGGCCCACAGCACCGCACCACAAAGGGGCGCAGTTCAAGGTGAACAATTAGTCAATCAGGGCTGAAGAGATTCAGCACAAGTCCGGACCAGCGGCTCGCGATCGGCCTACATGAGCCGGAACTCAGACGCGCACGGAAAGGGCGCTCGCCTTGTCGGCGGCGCATCAGTCACGGGGTTGACCGGACGGAAGGAATTGCCGCGCCGAGCGGCTCCCGTTGCATCACTGTGCGTAGGCATGCTCAGCGCTCGACCCCCCGTCAGCTTCATCGGTCAACCGGAATCTAACACTTGATATCCAGAAGCGGCAACCATGTGATCATTCCTGCGTCCGCCACTCATCAGGCATTCAACCAAATTGCGCTGAACCCTCGTTGGCCAGCGAAAACATCACCGCCGATAGATCATCATCGACCGCCCGGACAGGTCTCCAGGTGGGTCGTTTTCAGTCAGAACCACCTCCGGAACCCGGCCTCCGCATGGTGACCCAGCCCATCCGGCACGCACACCGTCCGTAGCGCACAGTCTCTCCCCCGTCGTTCCGATTGTGTCAAATTAGGGCATCTTGGGCGGTCTTCGCGGCCTGCGCCGCACCGGGTCTCCACCCCTCGTCGGATGGTTCAGCAGACGTTGTTCCGCATGCCGTCCAGGCGGGCGGACCGAACCCGGAAACACATTCCCCACCTGCCCGCGACATATTCACGAAGGAGGAAGAACACGAGAAAAAAGAGAGAAGCCGCAGGCCGTCCGGCATTCCGGGCCGGTCTCGGGGAAAGCGGGGACTATTGGTCCCTGGCGCCACACCGGAACAATCATGCTACGGTCGTCCGGCGTCGGATCGAACGGGAGGAACGTAGGTCGTATTGCGACCCGTCGAGCATCTCACCGACCGGGGACCGCGGTTTCCGGAATAGAGTATTCCGCTCATTGTCGAGCCGTGGTGTTCCCAGTCGAGCCGTGGTGTTCCCTCAGGGATGTTCCGCCACGGCGATATCGTCGCGCGATCTTCGCACGCCGGGCGGAAGCCCGTACCCGCTTCCCGAGTGAATCAATCATCGATGTCAGCCGCCAGGCAAGGGGAGGTATGCGGTGACAGAGGAAGATCCCATCCCCCGGCTGGCCGTTCTCGGCGCCGGTGTCATGGGGGTCAGCATCACCACACTCGCCCTCGGTCAGGGCGTCCCGGTGACGCTGATCGAGACCGACCCGGCCAAGCGGGCGGACGCCCCCGCCCGGATCGCGCGCGAATTGCGCACCGCGCAGCTCATGGGCGTCCACCCCGGCACCCCGCGCGCCGAACTGACCACCGGGTCCTCCCCCGCCGACTGCGCGGGCGCGGAGGTGGTGATCGAGGCCATCACCGAGGACGCCGGTCTGAAGAGCGCCGTCCTGACCGAGGTGAGCGCGGTGACCGGCCAGGACACCGCGCTGGTCACCAACACCTCCTCCATCCCCGTGGACGAGCTCGCGGCGAGGCTCCCGCGCCCCGAGAGCCTCCTCGGCGTCCACTTCATGAACCCCTCGTACCTGATCCGCACGGTCGAGGTGATCCGGGGCACCAAGTCCTCGCCCGAGGCGGTGAGTTCGGTGCGGCGGCTGCTGACCGCGCTCGGCCGGCGCGGGGTGTTCGTCGGCGACGGCCCCGGCTTCGTCACCAGCCGCGTGCTGCACCGCATGATCAATGACGCGGCCCGCGTCGTGCAGGAGGGCCGGGCGAGCGCCGAGGACGTCGACACGCTGATGCAGGACTGCCTCGGACACCGCACGGGTCCCCTGCGCACCGCCGACCTGATCGGCATCGACAACCTCGTGGACTCCCTGCGGGTGCTGCACGAACGCACCGGCGACGAGGGCTGCCGCCCGTGCGAGCTGCTCCTTGAGAAGGTGCGCGCGGGCGAGCACGGCCGCAAGTCCGGACAGGGCTTCTACACCTACACGGGAGTCGTCTCCTGATGGCCGGTCAGCTCACCGTCGACGACACACTTCTTGACTACGTACGGCAGATGTCGCTGCGCGACGACGACGTACTGACCGGCCTGCGCGCCGAGACCGCGGGCATGCCCATGCTCCAGGCGATGCTGGTGCTGCCCGAGGAGGCACAGCTCCTCGCCCTCCTCGTACGGGTCACCGGGGCGCGCCACGTCCTGGAGGTCGGCACCTTCACCGGCTACAGCAGCCTGTGCATGGCGCGCGCGCTGCCGCCCGGCGGCACCGTCGTCACCTGCGACATCAGCGAACGCTGGACCGCCATCGCCCGGCGCTACTGGCAGCGGGCGAAGGTCGAGGAGCTGATCGACCTGCGGCTCGGCGACGCCGCCGAGACCCTCGACGCCCTCGCCGCCGAGCGCGGGCCCGGCAGCTTCGACCTGGCCTTCGTCGACGCCGACAAGGCCAACTACCGCCGCTACTACGAGCAGGCGCTCGCCCTGGTCCGTCCCGGCGGGCTGCTCGTCCTGGACAACACCCTCTTCTTCGGCAAGGTCGTCGACCCCGCCGCGCAGGACCCGGACACCCTGGCCATCCGCGAACTCAACACCCTGCTGCGGGACGACGCGCGCGTGGACATCTCCATGCTCGCCGTCGCCGACGGCCTGACCCTCGTCCACAAGAAGCCCTGAGAGGAAGCACGGAGATGAGCGAGCCCACCACCACCCCACCCCTGTCGGCGGAGCACGTCCAGACCGAGCTGAAGCGGTTCCTGGAGGAGCGCACCAAGACCGACTGGGCGGTGGACACCGACCTCTTCGCGACCGGCGGGGTCTCCTCCCTCTTCGCCATGGAGCTGGTGGTCCACGTCGAGAAGACCTTCGGCATCGCCGTCGAGGGCCCCGACCTGCGTATCGACAACTTCCGTACGGTGAACGCCATGACCGCCCTGGTGCTCCGGCTCGCCGAGGCGGGAACCGGTGAGTGACGAACTCGCGGCACTGATCGGCGCGGAGGCCGGGGACCGGGCGGCGGAGTGGGACCTGGCCGGGGCCATCCCGCCGGAGGTGCTGCGCGGGCTCGGCGCCAAGGGCGCCCTGTGCGCCGAGGTGCCCGCCGAGTACGGCGGTCACGGCCTGTCCGGCCGCGCGAACGGCGAACTCACCGCGCACGCGGGGGCGCTGTGCAGTTCACTGCGCTCGGTGATGACCTCGCAGGGCATGGCCGCCTGGACCATCCAGCGCTTCGGCACCCGCGGCCAGCGCGCCCAGGAGCTGGCCCGGCTCACCTCGGGCGGTCTCGCGGCGGTGGCGTTCAGTGAACCGCAGGCGGGCAGCGACCTCTCGGCGATCGCCACCACGGTCGTGGACGACGGCGACGAGGTGGTGCTCAACGGGCGCAAGGTGTGGTCGACGGCCGCCGCCTACGCCGACGTCCTGATCGTCTTCGGCCGCTACCGGGACGGCGCCGCGGCCGTGGTGGTCCCCACCGACTCCCCCGGTGTCACGGTGCGCCCCGTCGCCCAGCCCCTCGGCTGCCGCGCGGCGGGCCACGCCGACGTGGACCTCGACGGCGTACGCCTGCCCGCGGACCGTGTGCTCTCGGGCGCGAGCCAGTCGCTCGGCCTGCTGACCACCATCGCCCTGACCTACGGACGGCTCTCGGTGGCCTGGGGGTGCGTCGGCATCATCCGCGGCTGCCTGCGGGCCGCCGCCTCGCACGCCCGCCACCGCGAGCAGTTCGGCAAGCCGCTGGCCCAGCACCAGCTCATCGCCCGGCACCTGTCGGAGCTGCTCGTCGCCGAGCAGACCGCGAGCCGGGTGTGCGAACACGCCTCGGACCGCTGGGACGAGGGCTCGCCCGAACTCTCCGGCGCGGCGGTCCTCGCCAAGCACGTCTCCGCGGGCCACGCCGCCCACGCCGCCGCCACCGCGGTACAGGTGCTCGCCTCCGCGGGCTCGGTGGACGGCGAGATGGTGGCCCGCGCCTACCGGGACGCCAAGTTGATGCAGATCATCGAGGGCAGCGACGAGATCTGCCAGCTGATCCTCGCCGAACGCGCGCTGGAGGGTGTGGCATGACGACGGCTGCCCGAGAAGCGGGCCAGGACGACATAGGCATCGGCGCGATCCACTGCCTGCTGCCCGACGAGCGGGTGCCCGTCGCCGACCTGCCCGAGCTGGCACGACTCACCGACGAGGAGCTGAAGTTCGCCGAACAGGCCGGCATCAAGGAGGTCGGTGTCTTCCCCGACACCGAGCCGACCGAACTGGCCGCGCGCGCCTGCCGGGAACTGCTCGCCGCACACCCCGGCACACCCGATCTGATGCTGCACATCGGCTCCCGCGCACCGGACGTGCTGATCGGCTCCGACTCGGGCAAGATCGCCCACCTGGCCGGGCTCACCGGCGTCTTCCCCTTCACCGTCGACGGCCTCGGCTGCGCGGGCTCCTCGGCGGCCTGGGGCCTCGGCCGCGACCTGCTCCGCGGCGACCCGGCGCGGCACAGCGTCCTGCTCACCTACGGCAGCCGCCCCACCGCCGCCGACCGGGTCCGGCGCCCCGTCACCGTGATCGGGGACGGCGCGTTCGCGATGACACTGGTACGCGGCGGACGGCCGCTGCTCAGGGCGCACCGCATGGAGGCCGACAGCTCCTTCCACGACCTGTTCAAGGTGGAGTACAAGAACAGCCCCTGGTCGCAGTGGCGCGAGGTGTGCGACGACAACGACCGCTACTCCTTCGAGCTGGCCATGCACAGCCGCACCCGGCTCGGCAGACTCGTCGACCAGGTGCTCGCCGACGCGGGCATCGGCAAGGACGACGTGGCCGCCACCCTGATGCAGAACGTCACCTCAAGCGCCTTCACGTTCTACAAGGCCACCCTGGGCCTGGACATCCACCCCGTCTGCGCCACCCACCTCGCCGAGCTCGGCCACCTCGGCCCGATGGACGTGGTCCTCAACCTGGACCGCCTCCTCGCCACCGGTGAGGTCTCCCCCGGCGGACACGTCCTCGTCCTGAGCAACAGCCCCGTCGCCGCCTGGACGGTGACGCTGTGGGAGGTGTGAGACCGGTGAGCGAACCGAGACCGACCGTCAAGTGCCTGGTGTGGGACCTGGACAACACCCTGTGGCGCGGCACGCTCCTGGAGGACGGCGAGGTCGCCCTCCACGAAGGGCTGCGCGAGGTGATCGCCGAACTGGACTCGCGCGGCATCCTCCAGGCCATCGCCAGCCGCAACGACCACGACCACGCCTGGGGCCGCCTGGAGAAGCTCGGGCTCGCCGAGTACTTCGTGGTGCCGCACATCAACTGGGGCGCCAAGTCCGCCTCCGTCCAGGCCATCGCGGACGAGCTGGACTTCGCGCTGTCGACGGTCGCCTTCATCGACGACCAGCCCGCCGAGCGCGCCGAGGTCGAGTTCCACCTGCCCGAGGTGCGCTGCTATCCGGCGGAGGCGGCCCTCGGCCTGCCCGCCCGCGCGGAGTTCACCCCGGCCGTCGTCACCGGCGACGCCCGCAGGCGGCGGCAGATGTACCAGGCGGGCGTCCGCAGGGAGGCCGAGCGCACCGGGCACGCGGGCAGCGACGAGGAGTTCCTGCGCTCGCTCGGCCTGGAGCTGCGCATCGAGCGGGCCGGGGACGAGGCGATCTCGCGGGTCGAGGAGCTGACCCTGCGCACCTCGCAGATGAACGCCACGGGCGTGCACTACTCCGACGAGGCGCTGCGCGCCCTGGTCGCCGACGCGGGGCACGAGGTGCTCGTCGCCTCGCTCGTCGACCGCTTCGGCCCGCACGGCGCGATCGGGGTCATCCTGCTGGAACGGCGCCCGTCCTCCTGGCACATCAAGCTGCTTGCGACCTCCTGCCGGGTGGTGTCCTTCGGTGTGGGGGCGGCGCTGCTGCGCTGGCTCTCCGACGAGGCCGCGCGGGCGGGGGTGCTGCTGACCGCCGGGTTCCGGCGCACCGAACGCAACCGCATGATGGAGGTGGCCTACCGCTTCGCGGGCTTCCGCGAACACACCGAAGGCGCCGACGAGCCGCCGGAAGCGGCGGCGGACGGCGTGCAGACCCTGGCCATGGAGCCCGCCCGGCAGGACGCCCCCGCACACCTGGCCGTGGACGCCCCGCGGCTGTTCGGCGCCTCGCCCGAACTGGTCCGGTGGGCGCACGCGCGGTGACGGCGGAGGCGGAGGTCCGCGGCGCGGGCCTCCGCCTCGTGCTCAGTCGGTGGCTTCGGCCTCCACCGGCTTGGGGATGAGGAAGGACGTCGCGAAGGCCGCCGCGATGAGGACGACACCGGCGATCATGCCTGCCGTGTACCCGGCGGACGAGGTCTTGTCGGCCGGTTCCGCCGCGGTCTGCACCGCGTACAGGACGGCGAAGCTGAGCCCCGCGCCGAGGTTGAAGGCGCCCGCGTTCAGACCGGGCAGGAAGCCCGGGTTCTCCTTCGGGGAGAGCACGATCCCCAGGCCGTTGAGGACGATGTTGCCCACGCCCGCGTAGGTGACACCGATGAGGACCGAGGCGACGAGGAGCAGCAGCCGCGAGTCTCCGTGCAGCGTGACCAGCATCAGCGCCACCGTCACGGCCGAGCCGACGAGGCCGAGGCGCAGGATGCGGCCGTATCCGTACGTGGCGGCCAGGCGCCCGGCGATGGGCCCCATGGCCAGGCCCGCGAGGGCGTACGGGGTGAGCGTCCACCAGGCGGACTGCTCGGCGCTCATGCCGAAGCCCGCCTGGGCGTCCTGGGCGAAGGCGGGGATCATGCCGTTCATCACGGCGAAGACGCCCGTCATGGTCAGGACGGTGGTGAGCAGCAGCGCCCAGGTGGAGCGCCGGCGCAGGTGCCGGGTGGCGACGAGCGGATGGCTGCTGCGGTCCTCGGTGCGCCAGAACAGGGCGAAGGCGATGGCCGTGACCACGAAGAGCCCGATGACCAGCGGCCAGTTGGCGTCGCCGAGCTTGCCCGCCTCATTCAGGGCGATGAGGGCGGCGCCGACGGAGATCACCAGGAGGGTGACGCCGGGCCAGTCCATGCGGGTGTCCGCCGTGTCGGCGGCCCTGGACTCGGGGGTGAGGGTGGCGACGAGCAGAGTGGCGATCGCGGCCACCCCTGCCATGGCCCAGAAGACGGACTGGAAGCCGTGGTGGTCGGCGAGGTAGCCGCCCGCGAGGGAGTCGACACCGGCGATGCCGCCGTTGACGGCGGTGATGACGCCGAGGAGGGTGCCGTACTTCTTCGGCTCGCGCACTTCGTTGCGCAGCATGATCAGGCAGAGCGGGACGGTGGGGCCCGAGACGCCCTGGATGACACGGCCCGCGAAGAGCAGGGGGACGCTCTCGGCGAGCGCGGCGACGACACAGCCGACGACCATGAGCGCCAGCATGCCGCCGAGCACCTTGCGCCGCCCGATCAGGTCGCCGAGGCGCGGCAGGAAGAGCGAGAACAGCGCGGCGGAGGTGAAGAAGGCGGTCTGGGTCAGGCCGATCTCGGCGGAGGTCGCCCCGAGGGAGTCCTCGATGTTCTTCAGGGCGGGGCTGAGCATGCTCGCGTTGAGCTGGAAGGCGAAGCAGGCCGCGAGGAGCGCGGTGACCAGGACGCCGACGCGCACCGGGCGGGAGCCGCGCGCACCGCCGGGGGCGGCGGCGGGTTCGGTCAGGGCGTTCATGCGCGGACGTCCCCGATCCGCTCCAGGGCGTCCACGACGAGGTCCCAGAAGCGCTGGTGGTCGAGGTCGACGGCGACCTGGGTGTGGCAGTCCTCGGGGGCGGGCGCGCGGAAGTCCGTGACGGTCATGCCGAGGGTCAGGGTGCCGGTGAGCTCGATGTCCACGGGGGCCTTGCGGACGGTCATGACGTCGGGGTCGATGACGTAGGCGACGGCGCAGGGGTCGTGGACGGGCGGCGCGTCGAAGCCCTGGGCCTCCAGGTACATGGTGCCGAAGAAGTCGAGCAGTTCGGTGACGAAGACGGCGGGCCCGGTGCCGACCTTGGCGATGCGCTCGACGACCTCGGGGGTGGCGAGGGCCTGGTGGGTGAGGTCGAGGCCGACCATGGTGACCGGCCAGCTCTCGTTGAAGACGATGTGCGCGGCCTCGGGGTCGATCTTGATGTTGAACTCGGCGACGGGGCTCCAGTTGCCCGTGTGGTAGCCGCCGCCCATCAGGACGACCTCGCGGACGCGCTCGACGATGCGGGGCTCCTTGCGGGCCGCCAGGGCGATGTTGGTGAGACCCGCGGTGGGCACGATGGTGATCTCGCCGGGCTCGTGGGCCATGACCGTGTCGATGATGAGGTCGACGGCGACCTGGGTGTGGCAGTCCTCGGGCCGCTCGACGATGCGGGGCTCCTTGCGGGCCGCCAGGGCGATGTTGGTGAGACCCGCGGTGGGCACGATGGTGATCTCGCCGGGCTCGTGGGCCATGACCGTGTCGATGATGAGGTCGACGGCGTGGCGCTCGTCCAGGGCCAGGGTCGGCTCGGGCATGACCGGGCCGTCGATGCCGCTCTCGCCGTGGATGTCGGGGGCGGTCTCGACGTCGCGCACGAGGGGGCGGGGGCAGCCCGCGGCGAAGGGGGTGCCGGTGATGTTCGCGATGCGGGCCACCGAGAGGGCGTTGCGGGTGACCTTCTCCAGCGTCTGGTTGCCCACCACGGTGGTGACGGCTACCAGGTCGACATCCGGGTTTCCGTGCGCCAGGAGCATGGCGATCGCGTCGTCATGTCCGGGGTCGCAGTCCAGGATGATCTTTCGGGGCATCGCGGAACCTCTTTGTTCGGCTGAGCCGTCGCCGTGGTGGGAGACGGCTCGGGAAAACGTTCTCCGAAGACTGTGTGCACGTCTGCGAATTATGTCAATGGCCGAAACCACACCGTGGCAAACGCGCCCGGAACGGACAGGGAACGTACTGGGGCATTCACTCCTCTATCGGGGGCATCCGGCCCGGAAAACGGGTCTGGCCGGGAGACGTCCCCGCTGATAACGTTTGCCGAAATTTGATCAGCCTGACCCGACTGTCGGCCTGACCGGACTGTCGGCCTTACCGGACCGTCGGCCTGATTGACCGGTCAGCCCGACCGAACCGAACGAGCAGCCTGACCGAACCAAGCGAACCTGGCCGAAGGGGTGGGCGCGGCGTGTCCGACGTAACGCTGAAGGATGTGGCCCGGGTCTCCGGCTGCTCCATCGCCACGGTCTCCCGGGTGCTCGCGGGCACGCGCCCCGTCGGCGCCGAGACCGCCCGGCGGGTCCGCGAGGCCGCCGAGGCGCTCGGCTACCGGCCCAACCACGCGGCCCGCGCGCTGCGCAGCCGCGCCACGGGCACGGTCGGCCTCGTCCTGCCGCAGATCACCAACCCCTTCTACCCGGCCCTGGTGCGGGAGTTGACCCACGCCCTGCACGCGGACGGCCGGGCCGTGCTGCTCGCCGACTGCGACGACGACCCCGACGCCGAGGCCGAGCACATCGCCGACCTCCTCAGCAGGCAGGTCGACGCCCTCCTGGTGATCCCGGCGGACGTCGAGCGCAGCCGGGCGGCGGTGGCCGCGGCGGCGGCCCGGGTGCCGCTGGTCCTGATGGACCGGGGGTGCGGGCCCGGGGTCGCCGACTCCGTCGCGGTCGACAACACCGCGGGCATGGCCCTCGTACTGGACCACCTGACCGCGACCGGACGCCGCTCCGTGTGCTTCGTCGGGGCCGAGGGGACGGCGTCGGCCGCCGCCGAGCGGCGCGCCGCCTACGCGGCGGGAGTCGGCGCCGTCGATCCCGGCGCGGCGCGGCGGGTGGCGCTCGGCGACTTCTCCGTGGAGTGGGGACGCGCCGCCGTCGACCGGGTGTGGGCGGCCCGCCCCGACGCCCTGGTCTGCGCCAACGACCTCATCGCGATCGGGGCCCTGCAACGTCTGCACCAGCTCGGCGCGGATGTGCCGGGCGAGGTCGCGGTCACCGGATTCGACGACATCCCGATGGCCGCGCTCTCCGCGCCGGGCGTCACCACGGTCCGCCAGCCGGTGGCCCAGCTCGCCGCCGAGGCGTCCCGGCTGCTTGCCCAGCGCCTCTCCGGTGACGCGGGTCCGCAGCGGGCGATACGGCTGGCGCCGGAACTCGTGGTGCGGGAGTCCAGCGCGGCGCACCGCCCGGCTGTGCGGGAGTCCGGCGCGGCGCCTCTCACCCCGCCGGGGCGGGCGGCGCGMSGSKSWSGMCGGTGAGCGGCGCGTGGACGGTCCAGCCGAGCGAGGTGTACAGACCCCGGCCCTCGACCGTCGCCGCGAGTACGCCGGTGCGGGCGCCCGCCTCGATCGCCGCGTCGGCGAGGGTCCCCATGACCAGGCGCCCCAGGCCTTTGCGGCGGTGGGCGGGGGCGGTCTCTATCTGGTCGAAGACGACGGAGTCGGCGCCGGGCGGGTCCGCGACCTGCCCGCGGGCGGCGAAGGCACCGTCCTCGGCCAGGACGAGGACGCGGGTGACGCCTCCGCGGCTCCAGAGGCGCACCTGGTAGCCACCGGGAAGCGCCGAGTCGGACGGACGCAGCTCCGTGGACATCAGGAAGTTCGGCGAGTCGAATGTCCACTCCGGCGTGAGCCAGGGGGCGATGGCCTCCGGCGCCTCGCAGATCCTGAGCCAGGTGCCGGGGGCCGTCGTCTTCTCCACGAGCCCGCGCACGAGCGCCTCGTCAGCCTCGGGCACGACGTGCCGGGTCACGTGGTGCGGCAGACCGACATCGAGAGTGAACCCCCAGGGCGCCGCCACCGGAGGCGCGGCTCCTCGCGAGACGGCCCAGCCCTCGACCCACGCCCGCACGATCCCGGTGTCCACACGACCTCCACGCGTAACAGGTGCCAATGGATAGGACACCTTACGCGATCAGAGGGGCGGGGGGCCGCCACCGGCCCACCGGCCCACCGGCCCACCGGCCCACCGAAGGGTCAGCGCACGCGCCACGTGAGCGTGTCGCTCAGCTCCCTGCGCAGCTCCGGGTCGCGTACCGCGTCGGTCGGGTCGGTGGCCCGGACCGAGACGGTGTGCGTACGGCCGTCCGCGGGCACCCCGAGCGCGCGGGGGGTCACGGCGCGCTCGTCCCTGACCCGCCGCACCTCACGCCCGTCGACCGACCAGCGCAGCCGGACGCCGTCGGCGACCCGGACGCCCGCCTTCGCGCCGCGCCGCAGCGTGCGGTCCGTGGGCGTGACGGCGGTCAGGACGGAGGCGTGCCGGTGGAAGCCCGCGATCATCGCCTCGCGGCCCGGCAGGTTGAACTGGCGGCCGAGCGTGCGCATGATCGAGTCGGCGGTGGGGCGGTAGAGGCCGCGCGGGTAGTAGCCGCCGCCCTGATAGGCGCCCACGGTGCCGCCGTCCGGCGAGGTCTGGCCGATCCAGCGGTACCACTTCTTCTTCTGGGCGGTGAGCTGCGCGGCCGTGAGCTTGCTGGTGTTGGCCTCCCTGGGCTCGGCGCCCTGGTAGGTGCCGTACTCGTCGTACCAGTACTCGTCGGCCAGCTTGCCGAGCGAGTGCCCCGTCTCGTGGACGGCGACCTGGTCGGACTGCGCGTTGTCCGAGGAGGCGGTGGCGATGCCGTCGTAGCCGGAGGGCGAGGTGATGTCGTTGTAGCCCGCGCCGCCGTACTTGGTGGAGTTGGACAGGACGATCACGAGGTCCGGATCGGCGGCCTTCCTCGCGTACGACTCGACCTTGTTGGTGTCGACGCAGAGCAGCCGCTCGACGCCGTCGCAGTAGAAGCGCGAGCCGAGGGCGGTGTCCTTGACGACGTTGCTCGTCGGGTCGCCGGAGACGCCGGACTGCCGGGACACCGCGTCCACCGCCCAGACGTTGAAGAGGCTCCTGTACGAGGCGTACGGCTCCACGGCGGAGATCTTCGCCCACTTGGCGCGGACGTCGGCGTGGAAGTCCCCCTGCTGGGCAGCGGTGTAGCCGTCGCCGATGAAGACGACGTCGAGCTTGGAGCCGGTGGGGCCCGCCTGCACGATGGGCACGACGTCGCCGTCGCCCTTGATCTCCGCGCGCTCCTTCGCGGAGAGCGGTGCGGCGGCGGGCACCTCGGTGTGACGGGGGTGGGCGCCGGGCCCGGTGAAGTACTCCACGCGC
>NZ_JASKYR010000162.1:0-11655 GCF_041028215.1 Streptomyces flavofungini | reverse complement strand
CCAAAACCGAGCACGATCGTCATCAGATAGAAGCCGCCGATGAGGCCGATGGACCAGACGACCGACCGGCGGGCCGCCCGCGCCGTCGGCACGGTGTAGAGGCGGGACAGGATGTGCGGCAGCCCCGCGGTACCGAGCACCAGCGCGAGCCCGAGGCTGATGAAGTCCAGCCGCGCGGTCCAGTCCCCGCCGTACTTCAGCCCGGGCGCGAGAAACCGCTCGCCCCGCCCACTGCGATCGGCGGCCGAACGCAGCAACTGACCGAAGTCCCCGTGAAAGCGCATCAGCACCAGCACGGTCAGCGCGACAGCACCGCCCATCAGCAGGACCGCTTTCACGATCTGAATCCACGTGGTGGCCCGCATCCCCCCGAACGACACATAGATCACCATGAGCGCGCCGACACCGACCACCGTCCAGGACTGCGCCGCCCCGCTCTCCCCGCCGAGCAGCAGCGCCACCAGCGAACCGGCCCCCACCATCTGCGCCACCAGATAGAGAACGGACACCGTCACCGAGGAAGTTCCCGCCGCGATCCGCACCGGGCGCTCCCTCATCCGCGCCGCGACGACATCGGCCAGCGTGAACCGCCCGCAGTTGCGCACCAGTTCGGCCACCAGGAACAGCACGACCAGCCACGCCACCAGAAACCCGACCGAGTACAGCATCCCGTCATACCCGAACAGGGCGATCAGCCCGGAGATCCCGAGGAACGACGCCGCCGACATGTAGTCACCGGCGATGGCGAAACCGTTCTCCATAGGGGTGAAGAGCCGTCCCCCCGCATAGAACTCCTCCGCCGAACCATGCCGGTTCCGGCTCACCCACGTAGTGATCGCGAGCGTGACGGCCACAAAGGCACCGAACAGCACCAGCGCGAGAACCTGGTGATCCCCGGTCATCGCCCGCACCCCAGCTCACGCCCGGGGCCCGGCTCCTGATCCAGGCGCGGCCCGTGGTCCCTGCCCCGCTCCCGCTTCTGCTCCAGCACCGACCACCGCAGATCGAGCGCGGCCCGGTCCCTGCGCAGCCGCGCATGCCTGGCATACGCCCACGTCAGCAGGAACGTGCTGAGGAACTGCCCGAGCCCCGCCACCATCGCCACGTTCACTTCTCCGGCGAAGGGACGTGCCATCAGCCCCGGAGCCGCCGTCGCGGTCACGACGTAGGCCACGTACCAGGTGAAGAAGACCGCGACGCCGGGGAAGACGAACCTCCGATACCGCCTGCGCACCTCCTGGAAGGCCTCGCTGCGCTGCACCTCCAGATAGATGTCCCCCGCCCCCGCGCCCGGCCCAGCACCCTGCTGCCGGGCCTGACTCAGGGGTGCAGCGCCGGAGGTCTGTGCGCCGGTGCCGTCCAGCTCTGCCCAGTCGGAGGCGAGGGCGTCGTACCAGGGGTCTCTCGGGCCGCCGACGCGACCACGGCCCGCGCTGCCGCGGTCCGCCCCGGCATCGGGCACGTCGTGCTTCTCCACCGAACTCTCCTTGTCCGCAGTTCCGTTCGACCGCGTGCCCAAGGATGGGCAGAACGGGAAGATCCCTGACTCTTCTCTCCGCGCTCTTCACCCCATCAGGTGAAACGTCATCTTGTGTGTGCACCTCCAGGTGGTTTGTTGAGGCCGTGCCGGTAGGCGTAGCGGACGGCCTGCGCGCGGTCCTTGAGGCCCGCCTTGGCGAAGAGATTGTTGATGTGGGTCTTCACCGTCGCCGTGGAGACATGGAGCGCCTGGGCGATCTCCTGGTTGCTCAGCCCGTCGGCGATCAGGACGACCACTTCCGTCTCCCGCGTCGTGAGACCGTCGGGAGGCTCCGCGGCGGGCGCCGGGTGGGGCTCGGACAGCCGCTCGAGAAGACGCCGCTGAATCTGCGGAGAGAGTCCGGCGTCCCCCGAGAGCACGGCCTCGACGGCCCGCACGATCTCCTCCCCGCCCGCGTCCTTGGTCAGATAGCCGCGCGCCCCCGCTTGCAGCGCGGGGAACAGCGACTCGTCGTCGGCGTACGTGGTGAGCACGACGACCTGGGTGCCCGGATACTCGGCCCGGATGCGCCGCGTGGCCTCCGCTCCGTCACATCGGGGCATCCGCAGGTCCATCAGCACCACGTCCGGGGCGAGTTCGGCGACCAGGCGGACCGCCTCCTCGCCGTCCTTCCCCGCGCCCACGACCTCGATGCCGGGCAACAGACCCAGCAGCATCACGATCCCCTCGCGCACCATGGTCTGGTCATCGACCACGACCACCCGCGCGGGCGGTCTGCCCACACTCCCGGCCGCCCCCGGCCCCGCGCCCGTGCCTGCGTCCCGTCGGCCGTCCGCGGCCCTGGCGGTGCCGTCTTCCTGTGTCATCCCGGCACCCTCAGCGTCACCACGAAGCCCTCCTCGCCCGGTCCTGCCTCCAGGGACCCGCCCAGCAGCTCAGCGCGCTCCCGCATTCCCAGCAGACCGTATCCGGCACCGGACGCGGCCAGCTCGCCCGGTGGATGTCCGCCCGAGTCCCGCACGTCCAGCCTCACCTCACGCTCTCCATACTCCAGACACACCTGGATCTTCGCGCCCGGCGCATGCTTCCGGACATTCGTCAGAGCCTCCTGCGCCACTCTCCGTACCGCCTGGGACGCCTCGGCGGGCAGGGCGCGACGCTCTCCGCTGACCGTGACGGCCGCGTGGTCCGCCGTCACCAGGTCGCGCAGGAAGTCCTCGACCGGTGTCATCTCACCACGCAGCGCCGACAGGGCCTGTCTGGTCTCGGAGAGCCCTTCCCTGGCCATGGACCGCGCGGCCACCACCCGGTCCAGGATCTGCTGCTTGGTCGCGTCCCTTTCGATCAGCAGCCGGGCCGCCTCCAGGTGGACGAGCTGCGCGGAGAGGCTGTGGGCGAGCACGTCGTGGATCTCCCGTGCGATCCGGGCGCGCTCGGCGAGTGCGGCGGACTCCGCCTCCGCCGCTCGCGCCGCTCTCTCCTGCGCGAGCAGCCGGTGGGCGCTGCCCCTTGCCTCGGCGTCCAGCCGAAGGGTGTACCCGGCGAGCACCAACCCGATGGCGGTGAGCGCCTTGATGAGCCAGCCGTCGTCGTTATAGGCGGCGTATCCCGTCATCGCGACGAGGACGCAGGGCGCGCCCGCGATGAGCGGCAGCCGCTCCAGCGCGGTGATGGCCGCGCCGCACCAGAGCACCAGGGCCAGCGTCCGCCATTCGCCCAGCTCCGCCGCGTACGCCACCGCCATGAGCAGGGCGAGCAGCCCCAGTGACGGCCACAGCCGACGGGCGGCCGACACCCGGAAGAAACCCCACCCGGCACCGGCGACGACCGCGACCAGGGCCACTCCGGCCGCCAGGTGCGGGCCGCGGTCCGTGTGCAGCGCGTCCCACAGCAGGCTGCCGAGGATCACCACCCGCAGAACCCTGACGAACCACAGGCGGGCCGGGCTCTGTCCCGTCCAGGTGAGTGCCTCTTTCGAAGGCCATCGCGTCCACCGGTCCCAGCTCACACGGGGTCCTTCCGCCTCGGCCCGTACGCCGCGTCGGCAATACGGTATGTCGGGTGCGCCGCGCCGGACCGCAGGAGGAGCAACCCGCCGCGGACCAGCAGGGTGGCGGCGAGGGCGAGCATCAGCGCGGAGCTGGTCTGGCGGACGTGCAGGAGCGAGCCGATCCCGAACAGCCCGAGCCGCAGTCCGATCCCGGCGGCCCAGACCGCGGCCGTGGCCTTGGTGCCCTTGCTCCAGACAGTGCCGTCGGGCTCGGTCCACAGGTGCGAGGTCCTGGCCCAGCCTGCGCCCATGGCCAGCGCGACGAGCAGCTCGGCGGCGAGGAGCGCCACGGCCGTGGTCCGGTGGTGGGGATCGATCAGACCGGGCTCGCGCACGGCCATGACGACCAGCACCGCCGGTATGAGCCACCAGCGCCTGTCCGTGCCGACCTGCTGCGCCTTGAACTGGCGGACGACCACCAGCACCACGACGGCGCAGATCACCAGTGCGTTGACAGGCCCGGACATGTCAGCCTCCGTGCGACGAGAAGGGCGGGGCCGATCCGCGGTGGATCGACGCCTTCGACGCTACGGAGATTTCCCGGGCACGGGATCGGAGCGCGGGTGGAACGCGGGTGGAGCCGGGTGCTCCACCCGTGGGTGGAGCACCCGGCTCCTGCCGGAAGAGGTGCGCCTCAGGCGCGCCGACGCGCGAGCGGATTCGTCGGGCGTGGATGCGCGGGCGATCCCGTCGGGCGCCGATGCGCGGGCGATCCCGTCAAGTATCGACGCGCGAGCGGTCCCGTCAGGCGTCGATGCGCGAGCGGTCCAGCGTCGCCGCGGAGCTGGTGATGAACTCCTTGCGGGGTGCGACGTCGTTGCCCATCAGGAGGTCGAAGACCTGCTCGGCGGAGTCGAGATCGGAGATGTTGATCCGGCGCAGGGTGCGGAAGCGCGGGTCCATCGTGGTCTCGGCGAGCTGGTCCGCGTCCATCTCGCCCAGGCCCTTGTAGCGCTGGATGGAGTCCTTGTAGCGCACGTTCTTGCGCTGCAGCTCCAGCAGCGTCTCGCGCAGCTCCCGGTCGGAGTACGTGTAGACGTACTTCTCCTGGCCCTTCTTGGGCTGGCTCAGCTCGATCCGGTGCAGCGGCGGCACAGCGGCGAACACCCGGCCCGCCTCGACCATGGGCCGCATGTAGCGCTGGAAGAGGGTCAGCAGGAGGATGCGGATGTGCGCACCGTCGACGTCGGCGTCGACCAACAGGATGATCTTTCCGTAGCGGGCCGCGTCGATGTCGAAGGTCCGGCCCGAGCCCGCCCCTATGACCTGGATGATCGCCCCGCACTCGGCGTTCTTCAGCATGTCCGTGACGGACGCCTTCTGCACGTTGAGAATCTTGCCCCGGATCGGCAGCAGGGCCTGGAACTCGGAGTTCCGTGCCAGCTTGGCCGTACCGAGGGCGGAGTCTCCCTCGACGATGAAGAGCTCGCTGCGCTCCACGTCGTCGCTGCGGCAGTCGGCGAGCTTGGCGGGCAGCGAGGAGGACTCCAGGGCCGTCTTGCGGCGCTGGGCGTCCTTGTGCTGACGAGCCGCGATGCGCGTACGGGCGGCGGCCACGGCCTTGTCCATCACGGCACGGGCCTGCGCCTTCGCGTCCCGCTTGGTGGACGTCAGGAAGGCCTTGAGCTCCTTGGCGATGACGTTCGCCACGATGCGGTTGGCGGCCGAAGTGCCGAGGACCTCCTTGGTCTGACCCTCGAACTGCGGCTCGGCGAGACGGACGGTGACCACCGCGGTCAGGCCCTCGAGAGCGTCGTCCTTGACGATGTCGTCCTCGGCGACCCGCAGCACCTTCTGGCTGCGCAGCGCTTCGTTCATCGTCTTGGTCAGCGAACGCTCGAAGCCACTCACATGGGTGCCGCCCTTGGGGGTGGCGATGATGTTCACGAACGACCGGATCGTCGTGTCGTAGCCGGTGCCCCAGCGCATCGCCACGTCCACGCCGAGCTCACGGGTGACCTCGGTGGGGGTCATCTGGCCGTGGTCGTCCAGAACCGGCACAGTCTCCTTGAAGGTGCCCTGTCCGGAGAAGCGCAGGACGTCACAGACCGCCTTGTCCTGGGCCAGGTACTCACAGAACTCGCTGATGCCGCCGTCGAAGCGGAAGGACTCCTCGCCCTTCGAACCGCCCTCGCCCAGGCCCAGCTCGTCACGGACGATGATCGTGAGACCAGGCACCAGGAAGGCGGTCTGCCGGGCCCGCTGGTGCAGGTTCTCCAGCGACAGCTTGGCGTCCTTCAGGAAGATCTGCCGGTCCGCCCAGTACCGGATGCGCGTGCCGGAGCGCGCCTTGGGGATCTTCTTGGTCTTGGTGAGCTTCGCCGACGGGTCGAAGGCGGCGTCGGGCCCCGTCTTGGCGAAGGCGCCGGGGACACCCCGGCGGAAGCTGATCGCGTGCGTGTGCCCGGCACGGTCCACCTCGACGTCCAGGCGCGCGGAGAGCGCGTTCACCACGGAGGCGCCCACGCCGTGCAGACCGCCGGAGGCCGCGTACGAGCCGCCGCCGAACTTGCCACCCGCGTGCAGCTTGGTCATGACGACCTCGACTCCGGAGAGGCCGGTTTTGGGCTCGACATCCACCGGGATGCCACGGCCGTTGTCACGCACCTCCACGGAGGCGTCGGCGTGCAGGATGACCTCGATGAGGTCGCAGTACCCGCCGAGGGCCTCGTCCACGGAGTTGTCGATGATCTCCCAGAGGCAGTGCATCAGGCCACGGCTGTCCGTGGATCCGATGTACATGCCGGGCCGCTTGCGGACCGCCTCGAGTCCCTCCAGGACGAGGAGATGCCGCGCGGTGTAGTTGGAACCGTCCCGGTCTGCTCCGGTCAGCAACGCTGTGGACGGCACGGACGTTTCGGCGGTCACGCGGTTCGCTCCTCGCTGAATTTCAAAGGGGGCCCTTTGGGGTAAGGGCGCGGCTTCGGTTGCCCGTCAGAGGGTACCGAGGCCTGGTAGAGCCGTTGTAACGCCACCCTCGGCGGAACTCAGACTAGTCCAGCCTCGCATACACGTTCGATCCCTCGCGGGAGTGAAGCGCACGTCACGTTCCCTTCGAGGCATGAACCATTTAGGCTCCGGGCACGTCCTCATGAACAACCGGCAAGCCAGCCGGGAGGACCCGACCTGACAGACAGCGCGAAACCGTAAGACTCGTAAGAGACGCAATACGGCACATTCGCCGCCAACCGGCAACGGACAACCCCTCGAAAGAAATTTTCGAGGAAAAGCCACGAGCGGGAACGTTTTCGGCCTGGTTGGATGTTGACCCTGGTACGACAGCTCGTCGAGCTAGAGAAGAGGCGACGTGACTACTGTTCTGACCCCCGCGAGCCCCCTGACGGCCGCTGATCGCTGCGACCGCTGCGGCGCCCAGGCATACCTGCGCGTCGTCCTGTTGAGCGGCGGTGAACTGCTCTTCTGCGCCCACCACGGCCGCAAGTTCGAGCCGGAACTCAAGAAGATCGCCGCTGAGATACAGGATGAGACGGAGCGACTGACCGCCGTTCCCGAGACTGCATCCGAAGAGGAACGCTGACACCTCGCACCCACGACGAGCCAGCTCCGGCCCACCAGACCGGCGAACGGGCGGCGTCCCCTGCTCCACGGCAGGGGACGCCGCCCGACTTCGTCACAGGGCCCTCTGGGCCCCTTCTCAGCCGTCCTGCACCGCGCGACTCGCTCGCCCGGGACGGATCGCGGCCTCAGCCATGGATCCGCAGCACCTTGGCTGCGTCCGAGATCCGCGTATAGACCCCGGGATTCCCCGGGCGTCCACAGCCGCTCCCCCAGGACACCAGGCCGATGAGCCGCCCCTGGGCCACGAGTGGTCCGCCGCTGTCGCCCTGACAGGCGTCCTTGCCGCCCATCGGCTCCCCGGCGCACAGCATGGTGGCGGCCACGTACTTCCCGTCGGAACTGCCCGGGTACGCCTCCTCGCACACCGTGTCGGCCAGGACGTGCACCTGCGCCGCGTGGAGTGAGCGCGCGTACTGGCCGCCGCCCGTGGTGTCCCCCCAGCCGTAGACGGCGGCGGGCGTCCCCGCCCGGTAGGCGGCGTCTCCCTGGCCCGCCATGGGGATCACGTACGACTCGGGCAGGGGGGTGGCCAGGGTCAGCGCCGCCACGTCGCCGGAGTTGGTCGAGCTGTTGTACTCCGGGTTGGTCTTCACGCTGCTCACGGTGACCTCGCTGCCCTCGGACGTCCGCAGATCGTTGCGACCCGCGATGACCTTCAGGTCCCGTACCTCATTCAGCGGGGCACCGAGCACGTCCGCGCTCACACAGTGGGCCGCCGTCAGAACCGTCGTCCGGTTGACCACGGCCCCGCCGCAGAACTGCCCCGAACGGGTGCCCCCGAACCGGTCACGGCTGGCGACCGCCACCACCCAGGGGTGATCGGACACCTGGACCGCGCTGCCCCCGATGACCACGCTGTCGGCCGCTGCCGGACCCGGGGCGGCCAGTGGCAGCACGGCGGCCCCTGCCGCCAGGGACAGTGCCCCCGTCCACGCCCTGACGATGTGACGACGCATGTGATCTCCTCACTCTGGGCTCCAAACGCGTACCCAGAGTGATCCAGAGCCGGTGAAGGCGCACCCGCGCGCGAAAGGCCCGAAGCCTCCTGAGGGAGAGCTTCGGGCCTTCCGGTCGCACTGTGGTGACTGCCGCCCCCGAATCTTGAGGGGACTGTCGTCGCCTAGTCCAGGTAGTCGCGCAGAACCTGCGAGCGCGACGGGTGACGCAGCTTCGACATCGTCTTGGACTCGATCTGGCGGATGCGCTCACGCGTCACTCCGTAGACCTTGCCGATCTCGTCGAGGGTCTTGGGCTGGCCGTCCGTGAGGCCGAAGCGCATGGAGACCACGCCCGCCTCACGCTCGGACAGCGTGTCCAGGACGGAGTGGAGCTGCTCCTGGAGGAGGGTGAAGCTGACCGCGTCGGCCGGTACGACCGCCTCGGAGTCCTCGATGAGGTCACCGAACTCGCTGTCGCCGTCCTCACCCAGAGGGGTGTGGAGGGAGATCGGCTCACGGCCGTACTTCTGGACCTCGATGACCTTCTCCGGGGTCATGTCGAGTTCCTTGGCCAGCTCCTCCGGGGTGGGCTCGCGGCCCAGGTCCTGGAGCATCTGGCGCTGGACACGGGCCAGCTTGTTGATGACCTCGACCATGTGCACCGGGATACGGATGGTGCGGGCCTGGTCGGCCATGGCGCGGGTGATCGCCTGACGGATCCACCAGGTGGCGTACGTGGAGAACTTGTAGCCCTTGGTGTAGTCGAACTTCTCGACCGCGCGGATCAGACCGAGGTTGCCCTCCTGGATGAGGTCCAGGAAGAGCATGCCGCGGCCGGTGTAGCGCTTGGCCAGGGAGACCACCAGGCGGAGGTTGGCCTCCAGGAGGTGGTTCTTGGCGCGGCGGCCGTCCTCGGCGATGATCTCCAGCTCGCGCTTGAGCTTCGGGGCGAGCTTGTCGGCGTTGGCCAGCTTGTCCTCGGCGAACAGACCGGCCTCGATGCGCTTGGCGAGCTCGACCTCCTGCTCGGCGTTGAGCAGCGGGACCTTGCCGATCTGCTTCAGGTAGTCCTTGACCGGGTCGGCGGTGGCGCCGGCGGCGGCGACCTGCTGGGCAGGCGCGTCGTCCTCGTCCTCGTCGGAGAGGACGAAGCCCTGGGCGCCTTCCTCGGCCGGCTCGCCCTCGCCGGGCTTGCCGGCGGCGGGTGCCTCGTCGGTCGCCTCGTCGTCAAGGAGCTCGTCGGCGTCCTTCTTGGACGTGGTCTTCTTTGCCGCCGTCTTCTTGACGGCGGTCTTCTTCGCGACGGCCTTCTTCGCCGTCGTCTTCTTGGCTGCGACCTTCTTCGCGGGCGCGTCGTCGGCGTCATCCGCGGTCGGCGCCTCAGTGGCGGCGGTGGCGGTGGGCTTCGCCGTGACGGTCTTGGCCGCGACCGTCTTGGTCGCGGTGCGCTTGGCCGGGCTCTTCGCTGCGACGCTCTTGCGGGGACGCTTAGGCTCCGCGGCACTGACCATCAGCGTCACACCCTCTTCCTCGAGGATCTGGTTGAGGCTGCGCAGAACGTTCTTCCACTGAGTGGCCGGAATCTGGTCAGCTTCGAAGGCACGACGCACGTCATCGCCGGCGATCTGCCCATCAGCCTTTCCCCGCTCGATGAGCGCCATGACAGAGACGGATTCGGCGATCTCCGGCGGGAGCGTACGGGATGTGCTGGCCGACACGAACAACCTCTCGGAACGTTGGAAAACGGCTTCCGGCCCCGTCCACTGTGGACCGGAGCCGACGACCGGCGGCAGGGGATTGGGCCGACGGCGCGGGCTGGGGCCTGGGAGCTGCACAGCGTCGCGAACGACGGCTGTATTCCCTCCTCGGCTATCACCTCTTAGGTCATCGCGCTGTTCCTTGGAGCGTTACGCCCAATCCACGTGGCCCGAGTCACACCCCATAAGTGATCAAAACCGTCCATATACGCCCAGAAGCTACCTATACGCATGCACGAATGATCCCCCGATGCCCTACGAAGCAATCCTCACGATCTCGCCGCCGGACCCCGCTGAGCTCGTGAAGGAGCCCGCGGCGATCCGGCGACGCCTGCCGCACGGCACCGCCGTCACCCAGGGGCGACGGGGCACTGCGGGCGAAGCGCGCGCACGACGGCGGCGTGAGGACGCGGTCAGTGCTCGCGCGGGGCGGGCACCACACGCTCCACCTCGGGGTGGACCGTGAGGAGCTGTCGCATCGCGGCCTCCGCGCCGGCCCCGTCACCCGAGGAGAGCGCGTCGACGACGCGGGAGTGGTGCACCAGAGAGGTCTCGCTGGGGCGGTCACAGCCCGTGACCGGACCACCCGAGACCTGAAGAGCGGCCGAGACGATGCCGGAGAGGTGCTCGAGCATGCGGTTGCCCGCGACCTGGATGAGCAGCGAGTGGAACTCGGCATCGGCACGGGAGAACGTCAGCACGTCACCCTGCGCCAAGGCGTGGCCCATGATCTCGACCATGTCGGCGAGGCGCTGCTGCACCTCCTCACGGCCGTGCCCCGCGGCCAGGCGGGCGGCGAGCGGCTCGATCATCCAGCGCAGCTCACCGAGCTCGCGGCGCTGGTCGTCGCGCTGCGGCCCAAAAGCACGCCACTCGATGATGTCGGGGTCAAGGAGATTCCAGTCACTGACGGGACGCACGCGCGTGCCGACATTGGGACGCGCGCTGACCAGCCCCTTGGCCTCCAGCACACGCAGCGACTCACGGACGACGGTGCGGGAGACCTCGAAACGCTGGCCGATCTCCTCGGGGACGAGCGGGCGGTCGGCGCCGAGGTCGCCGGAAACGATCATTTGGCCGAGCTGTTGGACGAGCTGGCCGTGCAGCCCGCGGCCGCGGCTGCCCGCGGCGCGCCGGCCCACACGCCCCAGGTCCTGGTCGGGGCCCTCCCATACGGGTGCGACTACGCGGTCCCGGCCATGGGACTCCGCGTAGGGGTAGCGGTCGAGGTCGCCCGGGCCGGCGAGACCGGAGTCTGCGGAGCGGGCGGTGGACATCATGGTGTGCGCAAGGGTACTCACGGATCAGTTGTCGGCGTGGCCTCCAACTCCCTTGAGGTCTTTGGTGAAAAGCACACGAAAGGGTGATCGCTTACCCCGCCGCAATTGACGCCTTATCGGAAAGAAATGAGCGTCCCCCGGGGAGTTGCGCACAGCCCCGCAACGGAAGGCGCCGGACAGTCATGATCGGACTCTGGCGCGCACATTCGTGAGCAGATATGCGCAGAGCAGGGCGGTCAGCGACAACATCAGTGCAGTACCCACCGGTTGAGCGAGCACCCGCACCCCGGCAGCCAGATACCGCTCACTGCCGAACGGCCACTGCACCAGCGCCAGATCCCGCAGCCGCCCCGGAAATCCGGCCGCCGATCGCACAGCAGGACCCTCAACGGCCTTCTGTACGAGTGGCACCACGACGATCGGCACCGCCAGCACCGCCGCGAGCCCCGCCGTCGTGGAACGGAAGACCCCCGCGGCAAGCAGCCCCGCCCACGCACACCCCGCCACCAGCGCCACCCAACTCGTCGCAAGAACAGGCCAATCCCCGGGAACTCTGGCCAGCTCCTCTCCG
>NZ_JASKYR010000161.1:0-12900 GCF_041028215.1 Streptomyces flavofungini | reverse complement strand
GGGGAAGGGCAGGCGGGCATGGCGGCGGGATACGCGGAGATCCTCAGGACGCGGTACGCGACACGGCTGCTCGCCGGGACGCTGGTGGGCCGGCTGCCCAACGCCACGGCCGAGGTTTTACGTATAACGTCGAGTGCCATACGTACCATGAGCGCTGAAACGCTGTCCATGGGAGCCGTCGGCATCCCGCCCGCGGGGACGACCTGGGAGGTAGCAGTGGCCGGGCCACAGCAGGAGGCCGGGGGCACCCGGCCCACCAGCCGCGACGTCGCGCGCGCGGCCGGGGTCTCGCAGGCCACCGTCTCCCTGGTGCTCGGCGACAAGTGGCGCGGCCGGGTGGCCGAGGCCACCGCCGAGCGGGTCCGCGGCACGGCACGGGAGCTCGGCTACCGGCCCAATCTCGCCGCCCGCAATCTGCGTCTCGGCAGGACACGGACCGCGCTGCTCGTCGTCCCGGCCCTCACCAACGAGTTCTTCGCCCATGTCCACACCGGGGCCGCCCGCGTCGCGGCCCGGCACGGCTTCGGCGTGGTCCTCTACCCCTCCCCCGACGGCACCGGGCCCGCCCGCGACCCCTTCGACTCGGCGCGTGCCTCACTGGACGGCGTGCTCGCCTCCTCCATGGCCTCGCACGCCCTCGCCACCATCCGCGGCGACGACCTGCCCCTGGTCATGCTCGACAGCGACCCGGCGCGCAGCCTCGGCGCCGCCACCGTCAACCTCGACCTCGCCGACGGCATGCTCCGGGTGACGGAGCATCTGCTGGGTCTCGGCCACCGCGATGTCCTGCACCTCGCCGCCGACATCGACTCCTGGACCTTCGACGTGCGCGCGGACGCCCTCGCGGCGGCCCTCAGCGGCACCGGCACGGCCGTACGCCGGGTGGCGGCACCGCTGACCGTCGAGGCCGCCCGCACTGCCGCGGAGGCCGCCCTGGCCGCTCCTGGGCCGCGGCCCACCGCCGTCGTCTGTGACGACGACTTCCTCGCCGCGGGCGTCTGCAAGGCGGCGCGGCGGCTCGGCCTGCGCGTCCCCGAGGACCTCTCGGTGACCGGTTTCGACGACCTCACCCTCGCGACCGCCGTCGAGCCCGAGCTCACCACCGTCCGGCTGCCCGCCGAGCACTTCGGCGAGCGCGGCATGGAGTCGCTCGTCGCCGTCCTGGAGGGCCGTGTCCCCGACTCCACGCCGCTCGCCGTGGAACTCGTCGTACGGGGCTCGACGGGACCCGCGCGCTGACCGGTCCCGGCACACGGACGCCCCGCCTCCCCGGCCGGTCGGCCGGGAGGACGGGGCGGTCCTGGAAGGGAGCTCGGGCTACTCGCTCCCGGCGTCTGTCTCCGTGGAGGTCCCGGGCTCGGGCTCGTCGTCGGACGGGGCGTCCGTGGAGCCGCCCTCGTCGAGCAGCCGGGAGAGCTGGCGGCCGACGATCCGCTTGAACTTCCGCTGCTGCGGACGCGTCCGGTCGAGCACCGCCACCTCGAGGCGCTCGGCGGGGATCTCCCGCTCGCTGCCGTTGGTGTCCCGCGACAGGGCGCGGACCGCGAGCTTCAGCGCCTCGGCCAGCGTCATGCTGTCGCTGTGGTGCTGGTCGAGATAGGTGCTGATCTGCTCGGCGTTGCCGCCGACGGCCAGCGATCCGTGCTCGTCCACGATGGAACCGTCGTGCGGCAGGCGGTAGATCTGGTCACCCTCGCGGGTGACCCCCACCTCGGCGACGACCAGCTCCACTTCGTAGGGCTTCTCGGCGGCGCTGGAGAAGATGGTGCCCAGCGTCTGCGCGTACACGTTCGCCAGGCCGCGGGCCGTCACGTCGTCGCGGTCGTAGGTGTAACCCCGCAGATCGGCGTAACGGACGCCGCCGATGCGGAGGTTCTCGTACTCGTTGTACTTGCCCGCGGCCGCGAAACCGATGCGGTCATAGATCTCGCTGAACTTGTGCAGCGCGCGGGACGGGTTCTCGCCGACGAACACGATGCCGTCGGCGTATTGCAGAACGACCAGGCTGCGGCCTCGCGCGATGCCCTTGCGGGCGTATTCCGCCCGGTCGGCCATCTGCTGCTGAGGTGATACATAGAACGGCGTCGACACCGGATCCGTCCCTTTCTGTCAAAAACTACTGGCGGCGAATGCGGGGCGGTCAGAGCAGCGCGGCACGCGGGCCGTCGGGCTGCTCCAGCCGCCTCTCCAGGATCGAACGCGCGATGGCCGCGGACTCGTCGTCCGTCAGCCTGCGGAAACCGTCGTCGGTGATGACGGTGACGATGGGATAGATCCGCCGCCCCACATCGGGGCCACCGGTCGCCGAGTCGTCGTCGGCTGCGTCGTACAGCGCCTGGACCACCAGGGTCGTCGCCTGGTCCTCGGTCAGGGCGTCGTGGTACAGCTTCTTCATCGCGCCGCGGGCGAAGACCGAACCGGAACCGGTCGCCGCGTAACCGACGTGCTCCTCCGAGCGGCCGCCCGTCACGTCGTAGGTGAAGATGCGGCCCTTGTCGCGGTCGACGTCGTAGCCCGCGAAGATCGGCACCACGGCCAGGCCCTGCATGGCCATGCCGAGGTTGCCCCTGATCATGGTGGACAGACGGTTCGCCTTGCCCTCCAGGGAGAGCGTGGCCCCCTCCACCTTCTCGAAGTGCTCGAGCTCCAGCTGGAAGAGCTTCACCATCTCCACGGCCAGGCCCGCCGTACCGGCGACGCCCACCGCGGAGTACTCGTCGGCCGGGAAGACCTTCTCGATGTCGCGCTGCGCGATCATGTTGCCCATCGTCGCCCGCCGGTCACCGGCGAGGACCACGCCGCCGGGGAACGTCACGGCCACGATGGTCGTGCCGTGCGGCGCCTCGATCGCGCCCTGGAGGGGCGGCAGTTGCCGGTTCCCGGGCAGGATCTCGGGCTGATGCTCGGTCAGGAAATCCATGAAGGACGACGAACCAGGCGTCAGGAAGGCAGCCGGCAGACGCCCGGTGCCACGTGTGTTGGCTTCCACGAGGATCCCTCCAGATAGGCGGCAGCCCGACGAACAGCGTCGGGATCAACTCCCAACTTGCCGATGGCCGAATTGCGGTTGAAGCACGGTATGCCACGGACCCTACCCGTCTCGTGGCGGTGATCCACATGGAATGCGGGA
The DNA here is from genome assembly GCF_041028215.1 of Streptomyces flavofungini. Lineage (GTDB taxonomy): Bacteria > Actinomycetota > Actinomycetes > Streptomycetales > Streptomycetaceae > Streptomyces > Streptomyces flavofungini_B. Next base: position 9,770 of record NZ_JASKYR010000161.1, on the reverse strand, counting down.
GCGGCCGCTCCTCGGCGCGAAGGCCGCCCGCGGTCACACCTCAGGGCACCGCGAGCAACACTTCACACCCACATTTTCAGCCGCCAAACCCCCATGCAGCCTTGCAATCGAAGGCCAGAGGGGGTTTACTGCCCGCCCTTCTGTACGAAGGAACGCACGAAGTCCTCTGCGTTCTCCTCAAGGACGTCGTCGATCTCGTCCAGGACGGAGTCGACGTCGTCGCTGAGCTTCTCCTGGCGCTCCTTGAGGTCCTCGGAGCCCTGCGCCTCCTGCGTCTGCTCCTCGGCCTCCTCGGTGTTGCGCGTCGCCTTCTGCTGTCCGCCGCCGGTGTCCTTGGTCGCCATCTACCTCACCCCGCTCGCTCGGTTAGACGTTCTTGATCAGACCCTACAATCCGGGTCCGACATCGGCCCCGCACTTCGTGCAACGTGCGGGACCCACCTCTGTGATTCCCGCACCGATGACCTTTAGCCGCCGGAGAGCACCCGAACCAGGTCCTCCGCGGAGCGGCAGCGGTCCAGGAGCTCCTTGACGTGGTTCCTGGTGCCGCGGAGAGGCTCCAGGGTGGGCACGCGTTGCAGAGAGTCACGGCCGGGCAGGTCGAAGATGACGGAGTCCCAGGAGGCGGCGGCCACGTCGTCCGCGTACTGCTCCAGGCACCGGCCGCGGAAGTACGCGCGCGTGTCCTCGGGCGGCTTGGTGCCCGCGCGCTCCACGTCCGCCTCGTCGAGGAGCCGCTTCATCTTGCCCCGGGCCACCAGACGGTTGTACAGGCCCTTCTCGGCCCGCACATCGGCGTACTGGAGGTCGACCAGGTGCAGGCGCGCCGCGTCCCAGTCGAGGTTGTCCCGGCGCCGGTAGCCCTCCATGAGCTCCCGCTTGGCGACCCAGTCCAGCTCGCCCGAGAGGCTCATCGGATCGCTCTCCAGGCGGCCGAGCACGTCCTCCCAGCGGGTGAGCACGTCCTTGGTCTGTTCGTCCGCGTCGGAGCCGTAGCGCTCCTCCACGTACTTGCGGGCCAGTTCGTAGTACTCCATCTGGAGCTGTACGGCGGTCAGTGACCGGCCGCTGCGGAGCGTGACCAGGTGCTTGAGCGACGGGTCGTGGGAGACCTGGTGCAGGGTGCGCACCGGCTGGTCGACCGCGAGGTCCACCGCGATGAAACCGTCCTCGATCATGGCGAGCACAAGGGAGGTGGTGCCGAGCTTCAGATAGGTGGAGATCTCCGAGAGGTTGGCGTCGCCGATGATGACGTGCAGCCTGCGGTACTTCTCGGCGTCCGAGTGCGGCTCGTCCCTGGTGTTGATGATGGGCCGCTTCAGCGTCGTCTCCAGCCCCACCTCGACCTCGAAGTAGTCGGCGCGCTGGCTGAGCTGGAAGCCGTGTTCGTGGCCGTCCTGGCCGATGCCGACGCGCCCCGCGCCCGTGACGACCTGGCGGGAGACGAAGAAGGGCGTCAGATGCCGCACGATGTCCGAGAAGGGGGTCTCCCGCTTCATCAGGTAGTTCTCGTGCGTGCCGTAGGAGGCGCCCTTGTTGTCGGTGTTGTTCTTGTAGAGGTGGATCGGCTGGGCCCCGGGGAGCTGTGCCGCGCGGTCGGCGGCCTCCGCCATGATGCGTTCGCCGGCCTTGTCCCAGAGGACCGCGTCCCTGGGGTTGGTGATCTCCGGTGAGCTGTACTCGGGGTGCGCGTGGTCCACGTAGAGCCGCGCTCCGTTGGTGAGGATGACATTGGCCAGGCCGATGTCCTCGTCGGTCAGCTGGCTGGCGTCGGCGGCCTCGCGGGCGAGGTCGAAGCCTCGCGCGTCCCGCAGCGGGTTCTCCTCCTCGAAGTCCCAGCGGGCGCGTCGCGCCCGGTGCATCGCCGCGGCATAGGCGTTGACGATCTGGGACGAGGTGAGCATGGCATTGGCGTTGGGGTGGCCGGGGACGGAGATGCCGTACTCCGTCTCGATGCCCATTACTCGCCGTACGGTCATGCGGCCCTCCTTGCCCGGCGGCGCTCCCGTTCGGGAACGGCGCTCAAGTACCGCTGGTGCTCCGGTGCATGTGCGGTGCCCGTCCCCGCACTGCGCGACTCGGCGGTACCGAAGAGACTAGAACGCCTTTGCGCTGGTGGGGAGATCATTGCCTTCATTGAAAAGCAGACGGCCGCGGGTACCCGTGAAGGACACCCGCAGCCGCCCTGTGTTCTAGAGGTACTGACCGGTGTTGGCCACCGTGTCGATGGAGCGTCCGGTGTCCGCGCCCTGCTTTCCGGTGACGAGGGTGCGGATGTACACGATCCGCTCGCCCTTCTTTCCGGAGATCCTGGCCCAGTCGTCCGGGTTGGTGGTGTTGGGCAGGTCCTCGTTCTCCTTGAACTCGTCGATGCAAGCCTGGAGGAGGTGAGCGACCCTGAGGCCCTTCTGGTTCGCCTCGAGGAAGGCCTTGATGGCCATCTTCTTGGCGCGGCCCACGATGTTCTCGATCATGGCGCCGGAGTTGAAGTCCTTGAAGTAGAGGACTTCCTTGTCACCGTTGGCGTACGTCACCTCGAGGAAGCGGTTCTCCTCGGACTCGGCGTACATCTGCTCGACGACGGACTGGATCATGCCGTCCACGGTGGAACGCCGGTCGGCGCTGTGTTCGGCGAGGTCGTCGGCGTGCAGCGGCAGCCGTTCGGTGAGGTACTTGGCGAAGATGTCCTTCGCCGCCTGGGCGTCCGGGCGCTCGATCTTGATCTTCACATCGAGCCGTCCGGGCCGCAGGATCGCGGGGTCGATCATGTCCTCGCGGTTGGAGGCGCCGATGACGATGACGTTCTCCAGGCCCTCCACACCGTCGATCTCGGCGAGCAGCTGCGGGACGATGGTGTTCTCCACGTCCGAGCTGACACCGGAGCCACGGGTGCGGAAGAGGGACTCCATCTCGTCGAAGAAGACGATGACGGGGGTGCCCTCGCTCGCCTTCTCCCGCGCACGCTGGAAGACCAGGCGGATGTGGCGCTCGGTCTCACCGACGTACTTGTTGAGGAGCTCCGGGCCCTTGATGTTGAGGAAGTAGCTCTTCCCCGCGGGCTGCCCGGTCACCTCGGCGACCTTCTTGGCGAGCGAGTTGGCGACGGCCTTCGCGATCAGCGTCTTGCCGCAGCCGGGGGGCCCGTACAGCAGCACACCCTTGGGCGGCCGCAGTTCGTGCTCCTTGAAGAGATCGGGATAGAGGTACGGGAGCTCGACGGCGTCCCGGATCATCTCGATCTGGCCGCCGAGTCCACCGATCTTGTCGTAGCTGATGTCGGGGACTTCTTCGAGGACGAGCTCTTCGACCTCGCTCTTGGGCACGACCTCGTAGACGTAGCCGGAGCGGGGTTCGAGGAGCAGGGCGTCGCCCGGCCGGATGGTGACGTCGAGGAGGGGCTCGGCGAGCCGCACCACCCGCTCCTCGTCGGTGTGTCCGACCACCAGGGCGCGGTCGCCGTCCTCAAGGATCTCCTTGAGGGTGACGATGTCGCCGACGCTCTCGAACTCCATGGCCTCGACCACGTTGAGCGCTTCGTTGAGCATCACTTCCTGGCCACGCCTGAGCTCTTCGAGCTCCACGCTGGGGCTGACGTTCACCCGGAGCTTGCGGCCCCCGGTGAAGATGTCCGCCGTGCCGTCCTCGTTCGCTTCGAGGAAGACCCCGAAGCCGGCCGGCGGCTGTGCGAGCCGGTCGACTTCCTCCTTGAGGGCCACGATCTGGTCGCGGGCCTCGCGAAGCGTGTTGGCGAGCCGTTCGTTCTGTGCTGACACGCCGGCCAGGTTGGTCTGCAGCTCGACGATCCGCTCTTCGAGAATCCTCGTATGACGCGGAGAGTCGGCAAGCTTTCGTCGCAGGACGGCGATTTCCTGCTCAAGATAGGCAACCTGACCGGCAGGGTCTTCAGACCCTCGTCCCGGCCGGATGCCGCGGTTGATGTCGTCGTCGTGGGCTGCCACGGTCCTCACCTCCTCCAAGGGGAGCTGGACGCTTCCAGACCCTACCTGGGTGGGTGTCGATTGAAACCCCTAGATCACAAAGACGATGGGGGTGTGTCCGATCTTCACCCTTGCGCTCTCCCTCACTGTCAGGTGAATACCCACCCAACAACATCGGAAAGCGGGCGGTTGTATCGTCGAAGTGTTCAACACCCGTCAGAGCTGGCCCGACTTACCGCATAGTCGGCCCGCTCGGCGCGCTACCGGCAGGAGAGATGACCGTGCGGCACGAGGCCGAGACCGGCAGTGAGGGCCACGATCTGCTGGAGGTCTGGATCGACCAGGACCTCTGCACCGGCGACGGCATCTGTGCGCAGTACGCGCCCGAGGTGTTCGAACTGGACATCGACGGCCTCGCCTACGTGAAGAGCGCCGACGACGAGTTGCTCCAGGCCCCAGGAGCCACCACGCGCGTGCCGCTCCCGCTGCTCCGCGACGTCGCGGACTCCGCGAAGGAGTGCCCGGGCGACTGCATCCATGTGCGCCGCGTTTCGGACAGGGTCGAGGTCTACGGTCCCGACGCCGAGTGATCCCCGTCTCCCGGTGATCCACGGGCTCCGGGTGATCCCCGTCTCCCGGCGGTCCCCGCCTTCCCGCGGGGCGTCAGACGCTGCGTGCCCCGGCCCGCGCGGTCCTTTCGAATGAGCCGTCCTTCCACTGCCACTTGGCCGCTTCCTTGCGGTCCGGGCAGCAGCGGGGGACGTCCAGTGACGAATAGCCGAGCAGGGTCGCGGTGACCGCGCCCTCGCGGACGGCGAAGTCCGTGGCGTYGAGCCGGTCCTTGGGGTCGACGAGCGTCGCGACGACGCGGGGCTTCCCGGTGCCGGGGCGCGTGATCACATAGACGCCGTCGGGCGGGGTGCCCGAACCGGCCCGGCAGTGCACGACGGCGACGGTCTCGGCCCGGCCGTCCCCGTCGAGGTCGCCGGAGGCCTTCTGCTTCACGACGGCCCTCGTGGTGCCGCAGTCGAGCGGGAAGTCCACGGAGGCGGGATCGGGGGCCGGGACGGGCGCGCCCGCGACGGCCCGCGTGTGGGTCCGCTGCCCGGTCTGGGCGGCGGTGGCGGCATCGGGCTGGAGGAAGGCGGAGCCCGCGACGACGGCGGCCAGCGCCGCCGCTGTGGCCAGCCAGTGGACGGGGCGTGCGGTGGTGTGTGCCAGTTCCGGGACGGCGGGGTGCTGCACGAGGAAGTGTCTCCTGTGAGGGCTGTGCCGGTGGGGGAGGTGGCCAGCATCGTGCCATACGTCACAGTGCGGTGGAACAGCGGGGTGCCTGGGTACCCGGTTTGGTTGCACCGTGCCCTTCCGTACGCGGCCGGTGCTCCGTCAACGAAACGGCGCCGCCGCCGAGTTCCCTGGTCGGTCAGGGAACTCGGCGGCGGCGCCTGCTCATTGGACGGGCCCGCCCGCGCGGGTCAGCGCGGGGTGCCGCCGTCGGCGTTGGGTCCGGAGTAGTCCTCGCCGTACGCGCCCTTGGCGGGGCGGCGGCGGCGCATGGGGGGCTCGACGCCGTCCGCGAGGCGGCGGGCGGTGAGCAGGAAGCCGGTGTGCCCGATCATGCGGTGGTCGGGGCGGACGGCCAGGCCCTCGATGTGCCAGTTGCGGATCATCGACTCCCAGGCGGTCGGCTCGTTGAAGCCGCCGATCTCGCGGATGGACTCCACGGTCCGCGCGAGCTGGGTGGTGGTCGCCACGTAGCAGCAGAGGATGCCGCCGGGGACGAGCGCCTTGGAGACGGCCTCCAGACACTCCCAGGGGGCGAGCATGTCGAGGATGACGCGGTCGACCTCGGTGTCGCTCAGATTGTCCTGGAGGTCGCCGACGGTGAGCTGCCAGGCGGGGTGGGGGGCGCCGAAGTAGCGCTCCACGTTCTGCCGGGCGATGTCGGCGAAGTCCTCGCGGCGCTCGTACGAGTGCAGCATTCCCTGGTCGCCGATGGCGCGGAGCAGGAAGCTGCTCAGCGAACCCGAGCCCACGCCCGCCTCGACGACGCGCGCGCCGGGGAAGATGTCGGCGAAGGCCAGGATCTGCCCCGCGTCCTTGGGGTAGACCACGGCGGCGCCGCGGGGCATGGACAGTACGTAGTCGGGGAGCAGGGGGCGCAGCGCCAGATAGGCGACGTTCCCCGTGGTACGGACAACACTGCCCTCGGGAGCGCCGATCAGCTCGTCGTGCGGGAAGGAACCCTTGTGGGTGTGGAAATTCTTCCCGGCTTCGAGCGTGAACGTGTAGTGGCGTCCCTTGGGGTCGGTGAGCTGGACCTGGTCCCCGACCTTGAAGGGCCCGCGACGGCGGGCGGCACCGGTCGGTTCGGACATGTGACCAGACTACCGGCCGCGGCGGACGCCGCCGACCACCGTGGCGGGCGTCCTCAGCTACGAGGGCCGGGCCATCGCCTTGACGAAAGCGCGCTCCACGTCGGCCGCGGAGAGCACTCCGTAGATCTCGCCGGAGTCCTCGACGACCAGGTACTCGGTGGCGGGGGTGGCCCGCAGGGTGTCGAGCAGCTCCTCCCCCGACAGCTCGGCGGAGACGCGCATGCCCTCGGTGAGGTCCTGGGCGAGGCCGCTGACCGTGACCCAGGGACGGCGGTGCTGGGGCACGGAGACGATCGCCGCCTCGCGCACGACGGCGGTCGGGTCGCCGTCGGGGTCGACCACCACCAGGGCGCGGGCGCCCGCGTCGTTGGCTCGGCGCAGCGCCTCGGAGAGGGGCGTGCCGGACTCGACGGGCACCGCGCGGCGGGTGAGGGTGCGGGCGCGCAGCTCGGGCAGGTGTTCGCGCAGCCGGGCCATGCGCAGGCTGTTGCCGGCGCCGGTCCAGATGATGGCGGCCAGGATCGCTGCGAGCAGGGCGTCGGTGACGGTGTCCATGCCGCCGATTTCCTGGGGGTCGCCGCCGAGCGCGCCGGACTGGTTGAGCAGCGGCAGGCCGATCAGTACGGAGACGGCGAGCGCGCGGCCCACCCAGGCGGCGGCGATGGTGCCGCTCATGGGCTTGCCGGTGATCTTCCAGACGACGGCGCGGAGCATACGGCCGCCGTCCAGGGGCAGGCCGGGCAGCAGGTTGAAGACGGCGACGATGAGGTTGGAGATCATCAGACCGGCGAGCAGGACGCCGGGGACGGTGCCGGGCTCGACGGCGCGCATGCCCGCGTAGAACACACCGGCGAGCACCAGGGAGAGCAGCGGTCCGACGAAGGCGAGGACGAACTCACGGCCCGGGGTCTCGGACTCCTTCTCGATCTCCGAGACGCCGCCGAAGAACTGGAGCTGGATGCGGCGCACCGGCAGCTTGAAGCGGAGGGCCGCGACGGTGTGGGCAAGCTCGTGGACGAGTACGGAGGCGTAGAAGGCGACGGCGAAGAAGAGCGAGACGAGATAGCGGGCACCGCCCAGCTCGGGCAGCACGCGGTCCAGCTGGCCGCCGAAGACCCAGGTGATGAGGGCGGCGACGAGGAACCAGCTGGGCGCCACGTACACCGGCACGCCGAAGGGCCTGCCCATCAGCAGTCCGCCGCCGGGCCCCTTCTGGGCCTTGGGCGGACCGGTCATACGGGGCCCGTGCTCGGCCCGCGCCCGCTCGTGCGCGCCACCCGCGTCCTCGCCGCCCGCACCCCCGCCGCTCACCGGCTCGGAGTCCCGCTGCGCAGAACCCGGCTGCGCGGAACCCGGCTGCCCGGAACTCGGCCGCTCGGCGCCCTGCTGCCCGGTGCTCCCGCGCTCAGCGCCCTGCCGCTCGGCGCCCTGCCGCTCGGCGGCACCCGGCCCGGCGGTCTGCCGTTCCTGGGCGTCCCGCACCGCGGCACCGCGCTCGGCCGGGTCCCGCTCGGCCCCGGGCCCATCGCCCCCGTGCGCCGCTCCCGGCGCCTTGTCGAGGGAGGTGGCCGGGGCGGATCCGGGCCGCTCGTCGGTGGTGGCGTCGGTGCCGGGCGCCGGGCCCTCGGCCATGTCGAGCGGGCGCGGCGCTTCGGAGGAGCCCGCCTCGCCCGGGCGAGGCCCCTCCGTGCCGTCGGACTGCGGCCTGCCGCTCTCGCCGCGTTCGTCCACGATGTCCCCTCGATCGAAAGCGTCCCTCGCCCCGGTATGGCGCGGTTACCCACACGATCATGCAGGGCGAGGGGGTTCGTCGTCGATGGTATGCGGACGCTGTCAGTGGCGGGTCGTAGGGTCTGTCCCTATGGAAACCAGCTCCGAAGGCGCCGCAGCGGCCGCACGCCCGGCGTCCCTGTCGCCCTCGCGCGCGGGTGACTTCATGCAGTGCCCCTTGCTGTACCGCTTCCGGGTGATCGACAAGCTGCCCGAGAAGCCCAGCGAGGCGGCCACCCGCGGCACCCTGGTGCACGCGGTCCTGGAGCGCCTCTTCGACGCCCCGGCGAGCGAGCGGACCGCGCCGCGCGCCAAGTCGCTGATCCCGGGCCAGTGGGACCGGCTGCGCGAGAGCAAGCCGGAGCTGACCGAGCTGTTCGCCGACGACCCCCGGGGCGAGCGGATGGCGCGCTGGCTCGCGGACGCGGAGAAGCTGGTCGAGCGCTGGTTCACCCTGGAGGACCCGACACGCCTCGAGCCCGCGGAGCGTGAGCTGTTCGTGCAGGCCGAGCTGGCCTCCGGACTGCGCCTTCGGGGCATCATCGACCGAGTCGACGTCGCCCCTTCGGGCGAAGTGCGGATCGTGGACTACAAGACGGGCAAGGCCCCCCGCCCCGAGTACGCGGAGGGCGCGCTCTTCCAGATGAAGTTCTACGCCCTGGTGGTGTGGCGGCTCAAGGGCGTGGTCCCGCGCCGCCTCCAGCTCGTCTATCTGGGCAGCGGCGACGTCATCACGTACGACCCGGTGGTGGCGGACCTGGAGCGGGTGGAGCGGAAGCTGCTCGCGCTCTGGGAGGCGATCGAGCTGGCCACCGCCACGGGCGAGTGGCGCCCCCGGCCGACCAAATTGTGCGGTTGGTGCGACCACCAGGCCGTTTGTCCGGAATTCGGGGGGACTCCCCCGCCGTATCCGCTTCCTCTCAGGGCGCCCGAGTCCGCGGCGGGCGAGCAGGGCAGAATGGGCCCGGGCTAGCCAAAGGAGAGTTACGTGGCCATCCGCGTCCTACTGGTCGACGACCAGCCGCTGTTGCGCACCGGGTTCCGGATGATTCTGGAGGCCGAGCAGGACATCGCGGTCGTCGGCGAGGCCGGAGACGGCCTCCAGGCTCTTGACCAGGTCCGGGCGCTCCAGCCCGATGTCGTGCTCATGGACATCCGGATGCCGCGGATGGACGGCGTCGAGGCGACCCGGCAGATCACCGGCCCCGGCCGGGACGGCCCGGCGAAGGTCCTGGTCCTCACCACCTTCGACCTCGACGAGTACGTGGTGGAGGCGCTGCGCGCCGGGGCCAGCGGCTTCCTCCTCAAGGACGCGCCGGCGGCCGAGCTGGTGCAGGCGATCCGGGTGGTCGCCGCGGGCGAGGCGATGCTGGCGCCGAGCATCACCCGCCGCCTGCTCGACAAGTACTCCGCGCATCTGCCCTCGGGCGACGAGCCGGTGCCGGACACCCTGCACACCCTGACCGAGCGTGAGGTCGAGGTGCTGAAGCTGGTGGCCCGCGGCCTGTCGAACGCGGAGATCGCCGCGGACCTCTTCGTCAGCGAGACGACCGTGAAGACGCACGTCGGCCATGTGCTCACCAAGCTGGGCCTGCGCGACCGCGTGCAGGCCGCGGTGTACGCGTACGAGAGCGGCCTGGTGCGCCCCGGCGCGCAGTAGACCCCGTTCCCCCGCACTCCGCAC
>NZ_JASKYR010000160.1:0-12669 GCF_041028215.1 Streptomyces flavofungini | reverse complement strand
CGACGGCGTAGACCCAGGCGATCTTGTGCCGGAGCTGGGTGAGCAGCGCGATCAGCCCGGGGTTGCCGGACGCCTGGGCGAGCGTCTCGTGGAACCAGCCGTCCAGCGAGCGCAGATCCTCCCCCTGGCCCTTCCTGGCGCGCTCCTGGCCCACCCTGACGAGGCCGCGCAGGACCTTGAGGTGGGCGTCGGTGCGGCGGTGGGCCGCGCGCGCCGCGGCCAGCGGTTCGAGCAGCCGGCGGACCTCCAGGAGGTCGGCGGCCTCCTGCTCCGTGGGCTCGGCGACGCACGCGCCCGCGTGCCTGCGCGTGACGACGAATCCCTCGGCCTCCAGGGTGCGCAGGGCCTCGCGCACCGGGACGCGGGAGACGCCGTACCGGCGCGCGAGGAGATCCTCGGTGAGCCGCCCGCCTCTTCTGTGGACGCCGGAGACGATGTCGTCCCGTATGGCCGTGCATACAGAGTGCGCGGGAATGCGCATGAACGGACCTCCGCCTTTTCCGCGCGCGACGCGGTCGATTGACGTTCCTTCCGTGACTCTATTGCAGGAAGTCGAATCTGCCGACGGGGGGCCGGAATTCATGGATATCTTTTGGCCAGCCGGTGGCCAGGACCACGAAAGCCCCGGCTCTTGGCGAGCCGGGGCTTTCGGTACAGCGGTCGGGGGGCGCCGGTCAGACGCCGACACCGTGTCCGCGGAGGTAGGCGATCGGGTCGATGTCCGATCCGTACTGCTCGCCGGTGCGGGCCTCGAAGTGCAGGTGCGGGCCGCTGGAGTTGCCCGTGGAGCCGGAGAGGCCGATCTGCTGGCCCGGGGTGACCGTCTGGCCGACGGTGACGCCGAGGGAGGACATGTGGCCGTACTGGGTGTACGTGCCGTCGTTCATCTTGATGACGACGTTGTTGCCGTAGGCACCGCCCCAGCCCGCCTCGACCACGGTGCCCGCGCCGACGGCGTGCACCGAGGTGCCGGAGGCGGCGTGGAAGTCGATGCCGGTGTGGCTGCCGGAGGACCACATGGCGCCGCCGGTCTGGTAGCCGGTGGAGACGTAGGAGCCGGAGATCGGAGCGACGTAGGTGTTCAGTCGCTTGCGCTCGGCCGCGCGGGCGGCGCGCTCCTTCTCCTCGTGCTCCTTCTTGGCCTTCGCCTTGGCCTCGGCCTCGGCCTTGCGCTTCTCCTCGGCGGCCTTCTTCTTGGCCGCCTCTTCGGCCTTCTTGGCGGCGGCGGCATCGTCGGCGGCCTGGCGCTGCGCGGCGGCCTGCGCGTCGATGCTCGCGGCGAGCGAGTCGCCCACGGAGATCGCCTGGGTGAGCCCGGTGTGCTCCATGGCCGCGTCGTCGGCGGCGGCGAGCGCGGGAGCGGCCAGGCCTCCGATGACTCCGGTGGTGGTGATCGCGGCCACCCCGGCGACGTTCGCGGTGGTGCGCGTGAGGCGGCTCGGGCGACGGTGCTTCCCGGTGGCACGGGTGAACGCCATGTGGCGGTTGATCCTTTCCTTCCTTCTCGCCTACCGGGTTAGCTGACGGGTTCGGAGCAGGAAGGTCTCCTACGAGTCCCTCGCCTCGCGGCAAGGTTCCCGATTCACCCCAAGGGACGTGTGGGTCCCCGGCTCCCCTGGCTCGCGCCGTACGGGGACTCGGCGATGACTGCCCGGTGCCGCGGCTGCGGCGTACTGCGTGGCGGACAGCCGGACTGAAGCTAAACGTGTCGCCTTTCGTACGACAAACAGATCGCCGCTTTTGTAGCGCACGCCACACGGCAGACAGGCAACCTCCGTAGCAATTCGGACATATGAGGACCCCGGTGGTCCAAACCGCCACCGGGGTCCCGATATGTCCTGACTCCCACTCAGCCCGCACGGGCCCGGCTCAGCCCTCAGGGGCCTCCCTCGGACCTCGCGCGGGCGCCCGCTCAGCCGGAGACGACGCTCACGTCGCCGATGCCGAGGGCCCTGACGGGCTCCTCGATGCGCGCGGCGTCGCCGACGAGGATCGTCACCAGGTGGTCCTCCGGGAAGGCGCTCACGACGGCCGCGGTGGCCTCCACGGTGCCGGTGGCGGCCAGCTTGCGGTAGAGCTGCGCCTGGAAGTCGTCCGGCAGGTTCTGCTCGACCTGGTCGGCGAGCGTGGCCGCCACGGAGGCCGCCATCTCGTACTTGAGCGGGGCGACGCCCACCAGGTTCTGCACGGCGACGTCGCGCTCGGCGTCGGTCAGGCCCTCCGCGGCGAGCGTGCGCAGCACCGTCCAGAGGTCCTCAAGGGCGGGGCCCGTCGACTCCGTGTCGACCGATCCGCTGATGGCGAGCATCGCGGCGCCCGTGCCGTCCGGCGCCGAGCGCAGGACCTGGCCGAAGGCGCGCACTCCGTAGGTGTAGCCCTTCTCCTCCCGCAGGACGCGGTCCAGGCGGGAGGTGAGGGTGCCGCCCAGGCAGTACGTGCCGAGGACCTGGGCGGGCCAGACGCGGTCGTGCCGGTCCGGGCCGATGCGGCCGATCAGGAGCTGCGTCTGGACGGCGCCGGGGCGGTCGACGATGACCACGCGGCCGGTGTCGTCGGCGGTCACGGCCGGTACGGGACGCGGCTCGGCCGTACTGCCCGTCCAGGTGCCGACGGTGTCGCCGAGGACCTGGTCCAGGTCGACGCCCTCCAGGTCGCCGACGACGACCAGGGTGGCCGCCGCGGGACGGACGTGCTTCTCGTAGAAGGCGCGCACCGCCGCCGAGTCGATGGCGGTGACCGTCTCCTCGGTGCCCTGGCGCGGGCGCGACATGCGCGATCCGGCGGGGAAGAGCTGCTTGGAGAGCTCCTTGGCGGCGCGGCGCGCCGGGTTGGCGGCCTCGTGCGGGATCTCGTCCAGGCGGTTGCGCACCAGGCGCTCGATCTCGCTGTCCGCGAAGGCGGGGGCGCGCAGGGCGTCCGAGAGCAGCCCGAGCGCCTTGGGGAGGCGGGAGACGGGCACTTCGAGGGAGACGCGGACGCCGGGGTGGTCGGCGTGCGCGTCCATGGTGGCGCCGCAGCGGTCGAGCTCGGCGGCGAACTCCTCCGCGGAGTGCTTGTCCGTGCCTTCGTTGAAGGCCCTCGCCATGATCGTGGCGACGCCGTCGAGGCCCTCGGGCTCGGCCTCGAGCGGGGCCTCCAGGTGCACCTCGACCGCGACGACCTGCTGGCCGGGGCGGTTGCAGCGCAGCACGGTCAGGCCGTTGGGCAGGGCGCCGCGCTCGGGCGCGGGGAAGGCCCACGGCTTCGCGGTGCCGGGCTGTGGCTGCGGATGGAACTGCATGGTCGCGGCCTCGGTCACTTCGCCGCCTCCTCTTCCTCGTCGGTCTCGTCGGCGGCGGTCGCGTCGGCGCCCTCCGCCGCGGGCGTGGGCTCGTAGACGAGCACCGCGCGGTTGTCGGGCCGCAGGCGGGCCTTGGCGACCTCCTGGACCTCCTCGGCGGTGACATCGAGGACGCGCCCGACGGCGGTGAGGGCGAGCTGCGGGTCACCGAAGAGGACCGCGTACCTGCACAGTTCGTCCGCGCGGCCCGCGACCGTGCCGAGCCGGTCGAGCCACTCGCGCTCCAACTGCGCCTGGGCGCGCTCCATCTCCTCCGGGGTGGGGCCCTCCGCGGCGAAGCGGGCCAGTTCCTCGTCGACGGCGGCCTCGATGACCGGGACCTCGACATCGCCGGAGGTCTTCACGTCGAGCCAGCCGAGCGAGGGCGCTCCGGCGAGCCGCAGCAGGCCGAACCCGGCGGCGACGGCGGTGCGGTCCCGGCGGACCAGCCGGTTGTAGAGCCGCGAGGACTCGCCGCTGCCCAGGACGGTCAGGGCGAGGTCGGCCGCGTCGCACGCGCGCGTGCCGTCCTCCGGCAGCCGGTAGGCGGCCATCAGGGCGCGGGCGGGGACCTCCTCCTCGACGACCTCGCGCAGCTCCTTGCCGATCCGCTCGGGCAGGGAGCCGTCACGCGGCGGCTGCTTGCCGTCGTGCGAGGGGATGGACCCGAAGTACTTCTCGACCCAGGCCAGCGTCTGCTCCGGGTCGATGTCGCCGACGACCGAGAGCACGGCGTTGTTCGGCGCGTAGTACGTGCGGAAGAACTGGCGCGCGTCCTCCAGGGTGGCCGCGTCCAGGTCGGCCATGGAGCCGATCGGCGTGTGGTGGTAGGGGTGGCCCTCCGGGTACGACAGCGCGGTCAGCTTCTCGAAGGCGGTGCCGTAGGGAACGTTGTCGTAGCGCTGGCGGCGCTCGTTCTTGACGACGTCCCGCTGGTTCTCCATCGACTCCTCGTCGAGGGCGGAGAGCAGCGAGCCCATCCGGTCGGCCTCCAGCCACAGGGCCAGTTCCAGCTGGTGGGCGGGCATCGTCTCGAAGTAGTTCGTGCGCTCGAAGCTCGTCGTGCCGTTGAGCGAGCCGCCCGCGCCCTGGACCAGCTCGAAGTGGCCGTTGTTCGAGACCTGCTTCGAACCCTGGAACATGAGGTGCTCGAAAAGGTGAGCGAGGCCGGTTCGCCCCTTGACCTCGTGGCGCGAGCCGACGTCGTACCAGAGGCACACCGCGGCGACCGGGGTCAGGTGGTCCTCGGAGAGCACCACGCGCAGGCCATTGGCCAGCCGGTGCTCGGTCGCTGTCAGGCCGCCGGAGCCGGCCTCGGCTGTGGCCGTGTGACCCATGGGCATGTACGTCCCTTCGATCGCTGGAATCCGCGGATTCACTGTCGGTGGAGCAGTCGGTGGAGCAGAGGTCTTACTGAGAGTCCCGCCACTGTATGCAGCGCGCCGACACCTCACGAAGTTCCCGGTCCGCTCACGGCGTAGTCGCCTCCGACGCCGCCGAGGCACGGGTCGTGGTCGGCGATGTCAGTGGGACAGTCCACAATGGTCGGCGTCAGAACCCGCACTTGCTTGGTGAAGGAGCCGCAGCAGCGATGGCCCGCCGCAGCACGAAGACCCCGCCGCCCGACGAGTCGTTCGAGGAGAGGATCCTCGACATCGACGTCGTCGACGAGATGCAGGGCTCCTTCCTCGAGTACGCGTATTCGGTCATCTACTCCCGCGCCCTGCCGGACGCCCGAGACGGCATGAAGCCGGTGCACCGCAGGATCGTGTATCAGATGAACGAGATGGGCCTCCGCCCGGACCGCGGCTATGTGAAGTGCGCCCGCGTCGTCGGCGAGGTCATGGGTAAGTTGCACCCCCATGGCGACGCGTCGATCTATGACGCGCTGGTCCGCATGGCCCAGCCCTTCTCGATGCGCCTGCCCCTGGTGGACGGCCACGGCAACTTCGGCTCGCTCGGCAACGACGACCCGCCGGCCGCGATGCGGTACACCGAGTGCCGGATGGCCGACGCCACGAGCCTCATGACGGAGTCGATCGACGAGGACACGGTCGACTTCGAGCCGAACTACGACGGCCAGGAGATGGAGCCCTCCGCCCTCCCGGCGGCCTACCCGAACCTCCTGGTCAACGGCGCCTCGGGCATCGCCGTCGGCATGGCGACGAATATGCCGCCGCACAATCTCGGCGAGGTCATCGCCGCCGCGCGCCATCTGATCAGGCACCCGGGCGCCGACCTCGAGACGCTCATGAAGTACGTGCCGGGCCCCGACCTGCCCACGGGCGGCAAGATCGTCGGCCTGACCGGCATCAGGGACGCCTACGAATCGGGCCGCGGCAGCTTCAAGATCCGCGCCACGGTCACCGTGGAGAACGTGACGGCGCGCCGCAAGGGTCTCGTCGTCACCGAACTGCCCTTCTCCGTGGGACCCGAGAAGGTCATCTCCAAGATCAAGGACCTGGTCGGCTCCAAGAAGCTCCAGGGCATCGCCGACGTCAAGGACCTCACCGACCGCGCGCACGGCCTGCGCCTGGTCATCGAGATCAAGAACGGCTTCGTCCCGGAAGCCGTCCTGGAACAGCTCTACAAACTGACGCCGATGGAGGAGTCCTTCGGCATCAACAACGTGGCGCTGGTCGACGGCCAGCCCCTCACCCTCGGTCTCAAGGAACTCCTCGAGGTCTATCTCGACCACCGTTTCAACGTGGTGCGCCGGCGCAGCGAGTTCCGCCGCGGCAAGAAGCGCGACCGCCTGCACCTGGTCGAGGGCCTCCTGGTCGCACTCCTGGACATCGACGAGGTCATCCGCCTCATCCGCTCCAGCGAGAACTCCGCGCAGGCCAAGGAGCGCCTGATCGAGCGCTTCTCGCTGAGCGACATCCAGACGCAGTACATCCTGGACACCCCGCTGCGCCGCCTGACCAAGTTCGACCGCATCGAGCTCGAGTCCGAGCGCGACAAGCTCAACGGCGAGATCGACGAGCTGACCGGGATCCTGGACTCCGATGCGGAGCTCCGCAAGCTGGTCTCCTCCGAACTGGCCTCGGTGGCCAAGAAGTTCGGCACCGACCGGCGCACGGTCCTCCTGGAGTCGGCGGGCACCCCCGCCGCCACGGTCTCGCTCCAGGTCGCCGACGACCCCTGCCGCGTGCTCCTGTCGTCCACGGGCCTGCTGGCCCGCACGGCCAACGGCGACCCCTTCGGCGAGGGCGGCGGCAAGCGCGTCAAGCACGACGTGATCGTCTCGGCGGTGCCCGCCACCGCGCGCGGCGAGGTCGGCGCCGTCACCTCCGAGGGACGGCTCCTGCGCCTGTCCGTGGTGGACCTTCCGCAGCTCCCGGAGACGATGGGCGCACCCAGCCTCTCCGGAGGCGCGCCCGTCTCCGAGCTGCTCCCGCTGGAGAAGGACGAGAAGCTCATCTGCCTGATGACCCTCGACGAGTCCTCGCCCGGCCTGGCACTCGGCACCGAGCAGGGCGTGGTCAAGCGGGTGGTGCCCGACTACCCCTCGAACAAGGAGGAGCTCGAGGTCATCACCCTGAAGGACGGCGACCGGATCGTCGGCGCGGCCGAGCTGCGCACCGGCGAGGAGGACCTGGTCTTCATCACCGACGACGCCCAGCTCCTGCGCTACCAGGCCTCCCAGGTGCGTCCCCAGGGCCGTCCCGCGGGCGGCATGACGGGCGTGAAGCTGACGGCCGGGGCGAAGGTGATCTCCTTCACGGCGGTCGACCCCGCGGTGGACGCGGTCGTCTTCACGGTGGCGGGATCGCGCGGCACCCTTGACGACTCCGTCCAGACCACGGCGAAGCTCACGCCGTTCGACCAGTATCCACGCAAGGGCCGCGCCACGGGCGGTGTGCGCGTCCAGCGGTTCCTCAAGGGCGAGGACTGCCTGAGCTTCGCCTGGGCGGGCCCGACACCCCCGCACGCGGCGCAGCGCAACGGCACTCCGGCCACGCTCCCGGAGATCGACCCGCGCCGCGACGGCTCGGGCGTCTCCCTGGCGAAGCCGGTGGCGGCGGTGGCGGGACCGGTGTAGCCCGCCGCTCCCGGCCCGCCGCTCCCGGTCCGCCGCGCCCTCGTCGGCGCGGCGCTGTTCCGCCGGGTCGGGCGGCGGCGCGGCGCTACTCCGCCGGGTCTGCCTCCTGCACGTAGCGCAGTACGCCCCACATGCCCTGTTCATCGGCGGTGTGCGGGGCGTCGGCGCGACAGGCCTCAAGGTCCTTCTCCAGGCCCGCCACGTCGATGCCGGACCCGATGAGCACGAGCTGGGTCAGCCGCGGCTCGTCCGGCCCCCAGGGCTCCGGGTAGAACCGCAGGAACCTCCCGACGGCGTGCACGGCGTACCGGTTCCGCGGATCGGACGCGCCGAAATCGACGTACCCCTTGATGCGGTACAGCCCCTCGGCCCTGCTGTCGAGCAGCGCCATCAGCGGACGCGGCCCGAGCGGCACCTCCGAGGTGAAGGAGAGGCTCTCGTAGGCGGCGTGCAGGTGACGTCCGTGGTCGGCGTGGCCGACTGGGTGGGCCTGGTGGGAGCAGCCGTCCTCGGCGTCATCTCCCTCGCCGTCGTCCGCTTCGTCGTCGCGCAGGTCGTCGAAGGAGAGCTGCCCGACCCGCTCCCCCACGGGCGCCCGGTCGAAGAACAGCTCCACGTCGACGCGCCCGTAGGAGGCGGCGACCACGGCCGCGCGCCCGGCCAGAGCGCGGACGACGTCGAGCAGGCGCTCACGGTCGGCGTCCGGCACCCGGTCGGTCTTGTTGACGACGACGAGATCGGCGATCCCCAGATGCCGGTCCACCTCGGGGTGCCGCTCCCGGGTCGCGTCGAACTCGGCGGCGTCGACGACCTCGACGAGCCCTCCGTAGACGATGTGCGGGTTCTCGCTGGCGAGCAGCATCCTGACGAGCTCCTGCGGCTCGGCGAGCCCGCTGGCCTCGATGACGATGACGTCGATCCGGGCCGCGGGACGGGCGAGCCGCTCCAGGTACTCGTCGAGCTCACTGGCGTCCACGGCGCAGCACAGACACCCGTTGCCCAGCGAGACGGTGGAGTCCCCGAGCTGTCCGGCGACGGACATGGCGTCGATCTCGATGGACCCGAAGTCGTTGACGATGGCCCCGATGCGGGTGCCGCCGCTGCGGTGCAGCAGGTGGTTGAGCAGGGTGGTCTTGCCGGAGCCGAGGAACCCGGCGAGGACGACGACGGGAATCTGCCGCTTGTTCACTACCGTGGACTCCTCGCACCGATGCGGGTACGGACACCCGTACGGACATCGGTGAATTCTGTACGACGCATAAGACGGGCCCCAGGATATGCGCGGCCCGGGAGCCGTGTGGATGCGCGTGGAGAAGCGGCGTCACATGCGCGTGGAGGGGCCGCGAAGTGAACGGTTGTTAGCGGCGCTCGCGGGGCACACACTGGGCACGGCGTCGAATCGTGCGACCACCGCATCCTTCTGTGCGCCTCCTCTCCGCCTCCCCGCCGATCAGAGCCGCTCGGCACCCTGGGAGACGGCAAGCGCACCGCCCACCGCTCGCCGGTCCGCTTTCTGTCGACCCGCACCCCGACGACCGGCGTACGGTCGCCTGAATCGGGGGTTGACATGCTCACTATAAGGATCGCCGCCGGAAGTCTCCGGCCCGCCGTCGCGGCCGGGGTCGGCCTCGTGGCGGGAGCCATCGGTGTTCTGACCGCGCAGCGCCACACGATCGAAACCCTGCGCGTCCGGCTCGAACACCTGGAACACACCGCGCACAGCCAGCACGACACCAATCTCGCGATGCAACAACGCCTGCACTGGGAACTCCTGAGCAAGGCAATGGACGACCAGGATCTTGCCGAGGTCCTGAACACCTACGCGGAAGACGTCACCCCGCAACGTCACCGCCAGTACCTCTTCGCCAATGCCCTCTACACGAATCTGCTGTTCTACCACCGCGTCGGAAATATCGACCGCGACGAGTTCTTCGGGTTCGTGCGCGGAATCTTCCAGAACCCCATCGTGCGGGAGTACTGGAATGCGGGCAGGCACCACAGGGCCACGATCGCCGACGCCTCCGACGAGGCCGAACTCGGACACTTGGTGGACGACCTCCTGATGCAACTGGAGGAGGCCGACATCGACGAATGGTGGGTCATCGGCGAGCCGCCGAGCAGAGAGCCCTGAGACGCGAAAGCCGCAGCCCGCCGGGGTCGCGCGCGACGGCGGCACGCTTCCCCCGCCATGCGTCACCACCACTACGCCACCGTTGTGCCACCGCCGTGCCGCCGCGCTCCCCCGCCGCACCTGCCGCTTCCGCGCGTCGCGTCTCATCCGCCCGCGCCTATCACGCGGACGGGTGAGAAACCACGAGAAGCGTCGATCGTTCACTTAATGCCAACTTGGGCTGCTTGACTGCGCGGACCGCGCAAGAAATCGCCCCACCCAGAACCGACGCTCAACGCCGCCGGTCGAGGCACGCCCACAAGGACGCCCGGTCAGTCTCAGTGCAAGCGCGTCAAATTGAGACCAAAGGGAGAAAAGTGAGCCACATCATCCGTCGGATCGGCGCCTCTCCACGCGCGCGAGGCAGCGTATCCGGACAGAACTGCCCGGATATCTTTGAATTGTCCGACGGAGATTTCGCGGTGATCGGAACGGATGCCACCGCGAAACTCGATGCCGAACTCCCCTCAGACGCGTCCCGAGGCGACTACGAGCGCATCGTCATCGTCACCAGGGAAACACTCCTGCGCGCCAAGGCCGACATCCCCGACAGCTGATCCCGAGCCACCTCGCATCCGCCCGGCGGCGTGCTTTCTACGCCGCCGAAGCCGGTGGCACGACGACCGGCGGCTCCACCCCCACATACCGCGCCGCCGGGCGGATGATCTTCGAATCACGCGCCTGCTCCAGGATGTTGGCCCCCCAGCCCACCACCCGCGCGCAGGCGAACGTCGGCGTGAACATCTCGCGCGGCAGCCCGCACAGCTCCATGACGACGCCCGCGTAGAACTCCACGTTCGTGTGCAGCTCCCGCCCCGGCTTCAGTTCGGCGAGGATCGCCTCGACCCGGCGCTCGACCTCCACGGCGAACTCCACCAGGTCACCCCCGAACTGCCGCGCGATCCCCCGCAGCATCCGCGAACGCGGGTCCTCCGTGCGGTACACCGGGTGCCCGAAGCCCATGATGCGGTCGCCCGCCAGGACCCGTTCGCGGATCCAGCCGTCGATGCGGTCGGCGGTGCCGATCGCGTCGAGGGTGTCCAGGGCCCGGCTCGGCGCACCGCCGTGCAGCGGGCCGGACAGCGCGCCGACCGCACCCACCAGACAGGCCGCCACGTCCGCGCCGGTCGAGGTGATGACCCGGGCCGTGAACGTCGAGGCGTTGAACCCGTGGTCAATGGTT
The DNA here is from genome assembly GCF_041028215.1 of Streptomyces flavofungini. Taxonomy (GTDB): domain Bacteria; phylum Actinomycetota; class Actinomycetes; order Streptomycetales; family Streptomycetaceae; genus Streptomyces; species Streptomyces flavofungini_B. The sequence continues at coordinate 1,952 of NZ_JASKYR010000160.1, read as the reverse complement.
GAGATCAAGTACTGCTCGATCGCCCGCGTACGCACCGCGTCCGGCTCGGCACCCGTGAGCATGTAGAGGTAGTTCGCGGCGTACGACAGGTCCTCGCGCGGTTCGACGGGTTCGAGCCCCTGGCCGAGCCGGTACAGCGCGGTGAGCAGCGTCGGCACGACGGCGGAGGTGGCCAGGGCGTCCGCCCGGCGGCGGTCGTCGTCGATGTCGTATACCGGGCGCAGCCCCTGCGACGCCCCGAAGAGCGACAGCGCGGTGCGCAGCCCGGACAGCGGGCCCGAGAGCACACCGGCGCGCGCGATGGCGGGCAGGGCCTCACGCACCCCGGCGGAGAGGTGCCGCAGCGAGGCGGTGCGAGCGGCGAAGGCTGCGCTCTGCCCGGCGTCCGGCAGCTCGCCGTGGAACATCAGGTACCAAACGTCCTCGAAGCTGCGGTTCTCCGCGAGCTCGACGGCCGAGTACTGGCGGTAGTGGTAGAAGCCCTCGTATCCCCGCACGTCCCCGAGCCGGGTCTCGGTGACGACGACACCCGCGAGTCCTCGTGGGACCTCGACGGGGCCGGTGGGGACGGCGGGGACGGCGGGGACGGCGGCGGAGCCATTGATCGGCATGTTCTTCCTCGACTTTCCTCCCTGGACTTGATTTGACTGTCCATGCTTGACTAAGGCGCTGTCAATATTGATTGGATCAATATGCGCATCCACATGTCGTGGGTGCCGATACGGTGACGCCCATGACGGAGCAAGGAACCGCGCCCGAGGGTCGGCGGCTGAGCACCAAAGAGGCCGCCGAACTGCTCGGCGTGAAGCCCGAGACCGTGTACGCCTACGTGAGCCGCGGCCAACTCAGCAGCCGCCGCGGCCCGGGCTCCCGGGGCAGCACGTTCGACCCGGGAGAGGTCGAGGCGCTGGCCCGCAGAAACCGCCGTGAGCCCGCGGCGTCGACCACGGGCGACCAGCTCTCCGTACGCACCCGCATCACGCTCATCGACGGTGACCGCTACTACTTCCGCGGGGTCGACGCCGTACGGCTCGCACTGGACCACTCCTACGAAGAGGTGGCCGAGTGGCTGTGGACCGGCGTCCTGCGTCCGGGCGTCGCCTTCACCGCCCCCGGGGAGACCGCCACCGCCGCCCGCAGGGCCGTCGACGCGCTGCCCGAGCACAGCGGGCCCACCGACCGGCTCCGCGTGGCCGCCATCTCCGCCGCCGCGGCGGACCCGCTCCGCTTCGACCTCTCCGCGGAGGCGGTCATCGGCACCGGACGCACGTTGATCCCGACCCTCGTGGCCGCGCTCCCGCCGGTACCGTCGGGCCGCCACGACGACGGCCCGCTGGCCCATCGCCTGTGGACGAGGTTGACCGGCGTCAAGCCCGACGAGGTCTCGCTGCACATCCTGGACACCGCCCTCGCCCTGCTCGTCGACCACGACCTGGCCGCATCCACCCTGGCCGTCCGGGTCGCCGCTTCGGCACGCGCCCACCCCTACGCGGCCGTGTCGGCGGGGCTCGGCGTCCTTGAGGGCCCGCTGCACGGCGCGGCCAGCGGCATGGCCCACCGCATGCTCCTGGACGTGCTCGATCGCGGCAGCGCGGCCCCCGTCGTGGCCGACGAACTCCGCGCGGGCCGTCGCGTACCCGGCCTCGGGCACCGCCTCTACACCGGCGAGGACCCGCGCGCGCAGGCGCTGTTCACCCTCCTGGAGAACAAGCCCAAGGCGGCCGCCGCACTCGCCGCCGCCCGGGACGTCGTGGCCACCACCGCCCGCCACACCGACCTGCGGGCCAATGTCGACCTGGCGCTCGCCGTCTTCACGGCCTCCTCCGGGATGCCCGCCGAGGCAGGCGAGACGATCTTCGCGGTGGCCCGTACGGCGGGCTGGATCGCGCACGCCCTGGAGGAGTACGACGAACGCCCCCTGCGCATGCGCCCCAGCGGCCAGTACGTGGGAC
>NZ_JASKYR010000016.1:0-32401 GCF_041028215.1 Streptomyces flavofungini | reverse complement strand
ACTCCAGCTATCTGACCGCCCTCGCCGCCCGCCACCAGCCCGGGATCTCCGCTTACACGATCGGGTTCCGGGCCGAGGACGCCAAGTTCGAGGCGATGCCGGACGACCTGCGCTATGCCCGGCAGGTGGCCGAGCGGTTCGGTGTCGACCTGCATGAGATCGAGATCGCGCCCCGGGTGCTCGACCTGCTGCCCGAGATGACCTACCACCTGGACGAGCCGATCGGCGACCCGGCCGCGATCAACACGTTCCTGATCTGCTCGGCCGCCCGGGAGGCCGGGGTGAAGGTGATGCTCTCGGGGATGGGTGCCGATGAGCTGTTCGCCGGTTACCGCAAGCATGTGGCCAACCTGCTGGCGCTGCGTTACCAGCGCATCCCGGGGCCGCTGCGGCGCGGGGTGGCGGCGGGCGTGGACCGGCTGCCGGTGGCCACCTCCCGCCGGGGCTTGCGGTCGGTGCGCTTCGCCAAGCGGTTCCTCTCCTTCGCCGATCTGCCGGAGGAGACCGCGTTCCGGCGCAGCTACACCATGTACGACCAGGACGAGCTGCTCGCGCTGGTCGACCCCGACCTGGCCGGGACGGTCCAGGACGTCCTCGGCGAGCACGCGGATATCTACCAGGACAACGACCTGGACGACTTCGTCAACCGCATGTGCCTGGGCGATGCCCGGATGTTCCTGCCGGGCCTGAACCTGGCCTACACCGACCGGTCGAGCATGGCCGCCTCGACCGAGGTGCGGGTGCCCTATGTGGACGTCGAGGTGGTCAAGGCGGCGTTCGCCTTCCCCGGCGATCGCAAGATCGTCGGACGGCAGGGCAAGGCCGTGCTCAAGGAGGCGGCCACCTCGATCCTGCCCCGGGAGATCGCGTACCGGCCCAAGGGGCTGTTCAGCGCCCCGCTGCGGGCCTGGATGAGCCGGGATCTGGCACCGCTGGTGCGTGAGGTGGTCAACGACGGGGTGCTGGTCAGTTCCGGAATCCTGCGCCGTGAGGCGCTGGCGCGCATGGTCGCCGAGGACGCCGCGGGGCAGCGGGACTTCTCCAAGCACCTGTGGCACGTGCTGACCCTGGAGTACTGGTATCGCGGCGCGACCTCCGGCTCCGGCCGGAGCCAGGCGGCCTGACGGCGTGCGAAACGGCCCGACGGCGCGGAAAGCGGCTTGACGGTGTGGAAACAAGAGGAGCTCGGGTGAAACAGGTTGTGCAGAACTACAAGAGCGGCGAACTGGCGCTGCTCGACGTGCCGGTGCCGGGGTGCAAGCCGGGTGGTGTGCTGGTCCGCAGCGCCTACTCGCTGATCTCGACCGGGACCGAGCTCATGAAGGTGTCCGAGGCGGGCATGTCGATGGTGGGCAAGGCCCGCTCCCGTCCGGACCAGGTGGCCAAGGTCATGCAGAGCGTGGCCACCAACGGGGTGCCCGCCACCTACCGCAAGGTGATGGGCAAACTGGACTCCTACACCCCGCTCGGCTACTCGCTGTGCGGCGTGGTCGAGCAGGTCGGCGCGGGCGTCGACGACGTGAAGCCCGGCGACCTCGTGGCGTGCGCGGGCAACGAGCACGCGCTGCACGCCGAGCTGAACTGGGTGCCCAGGAACCTCTACGCCCCGGTGCCCGACGGCCTGGCGCCCCGGCACGCGGCCTTCGGCACCGTCGGGTCGATCGCCATGCAGGGTGTCCGCCAGGGTGAGCCGCAGCTCGGCGAGGTGGCGCTGGTCATCGGCCTCGGTCTGATCGGTCAGCTCGTGGTGCAGCTCCTGACCGCGTCGGGGGTGCGCGTCGTCGGGGCCGACCCGGACCCGGCGCGCTGTGCGCTCGCCGCGCGTCTGGGCGCCGCGGCCTGCGGCGATCCCGCCGCCGCAGCGGTGGAGTCGGCCGTCGCCGAACTCACCGGCGGTCACGGCGTGGACCAGGTGTATCTGGCGGCGGGCGGCGGCAGCAACCAGCCCGTCGAGCTGGCCGCCCGGCTCTGCCGGGACCGGGGCCGGGTCGTCGACATCGGCAAGTGCCGTCTGGACCTGCCCTGGAACGCGTACTACGAGAAGGAGCTCGACGTCCGCTTCTCGCGCTCCTACGGTCCTGGGCGCTACGACCCGGAGTACGAGATCGAGGGGCGCGACTACCCGATCGGCTATGTGCGGTGGACCGAGCGCCGCAATCTGGCGTGCTTCCTCGACCTCTCCGCCCGCGGGCGCCTCGACGTGGAGCCGCTGATCTCGCACATCGCCGACTTCGATGACGCCGTCAAGACGTATCAGGGCCTCAAGGACGGCGAGTTGAAGGCCGTGGCCGTGCTGTTCCGCTACCCCGCCGACGGGGCCGAGGCGGAGCCCACCGCGCAGGGCCCCGCGGAGGCTCCCGCGGTGACCGTGCCCGCGGTGCGGCGTGGTGCCGCCGCGTCCGCCCCGGCCCGTTCCGCCCCCGCCCGCTCAGCGGCGGCGCCGGTGCGGCTGGCGTTCGTCGGTGCGGGCAACTACGCGACGTCGATGCTCCTGCCCCATCTGGCCGGGGCGGACGGCGTCACCCTGTCGACGGTGGTCACCACGACCGCGCTCTCCGCCGCCAACGCCCAGCGCAAGTTCGGCTTCGCCAGGGCGACCACCGACCTCGACGCGGTGCTCGGTGACTCCTCGGTCGACGCGGTGTTCGTGGTCACCCGGCACAGCTCCCACGCCGAACTGACCCGCAAGGCGCTCCTCGCGGGCAAGGCGGTGTTCGTGGAGAAGCCGCTGGCGCTCACCGAGGACGAGCTGTCCGGGGTGCTCGCGGCCGTCGAGGAATCCGGCAACGACCGCATCCAGGTCGGCTTCAACCGCCGCTTCGCACCGCTGCTGCGCGAGGCCAGGCACAAGTTCGGCGCCCGGACCGGACCGGCGAACCTGCGCTACCTGGTCAACGCGGGCCGCCTCGCGCACGGGAGCTGGTACCTCCAGCAGGGCGCCGAGGGCTCGCGGTTCGCCGGTGAGGGCGGGCACTTCATCGACACGGCGAGCTGGCTGCTCGGCGCCGACCCGGTCTCGGTCTCCGCGACGGCCACCCCCGGCCATGAGGACCTCCAGGTCATGCTGCGCTACCCGGACGGTTCCACCGCCGCCATCAGCTATGTCACCACCGGTCCCGCCGGGTTCCCCAAGGAGACCCTGGACCTGGTCGCCGACGGCCGCGCGCTGCGCCTCGACGACTTCGTGCGGGCCTCGGTGTACGGCCGCAAGCGGTGGGTCAGCTCCCGGCTGCCCAAGGCCCGTGACAAGGGCCAGCGCGCCGAACTGGGCGCGTTCCTGCGGGCCGTGCGCGGCGGCGGGCCGATGCCGGTGCCGCTGGAGTCGCTGGTGGCCACCACGGCGGCCACCCTCGCCGTGCGGGCCAGCCTGGCCGGTGGCGGCCCCATGACGCTGGCGAGCGAGCGATGACCACGAGCGCGGGCTGGTACCTGCGGCGGCTGTCCCGGATGGGGCCCCGGGAGGTCGGCGGCCGGGTGGGCGACGCGGTGCGCAGGCGGCGGTGGCGGTCGTCGCCGCCCGACTGCCCGCGCCCGGTGGACGCCCGCTTCACCGTGGTGCTGCCCGCGGGGGCGATCGCCGCCGTGCCCGCGGACGCCGTGAAGCGCCTGGTCGCCGAGGCGGACCGGCTGATGGCCGGGCACGCGGAGTACTTCGGGGTCGTCCGCGACGACATGACCGACCCCGACTGGTGGTTCGACCCCAAGACCGGGCGCCGGGCCCCCTGGGGCTACGCCTTCGACGTGCCCTACCGCGACGAGGAAGCGGTCGGGGACATCAAGCAGATCTGGGAGCCGTCACGGCACCAGTACCTCACCGTGCTCGCCGCCGCCTACGCGGTCACCGAGGACGAGCGGTACGCCGAGCGCGTGGCCGAGCATCTGCGCTCGTGGTGGGCGGCCAACGCGCCGCTGCGCGGTGTGCACTGGATCAGCGGCATCGAGCTGGGCATCCGGCTGCTGTCCTGGGTGTGGATCCGCAGGCTGCTCGACGGCTGGTCCGGCGCGGCCGGTCTCTTCGAGGACAACCCGGTGGCGCTGAACCAGATCTGGCACCACCAGCGCTGGCTCGCCGCCTTCCCCAGCCGGGGTTCCTCGGCGAACAACCACATCATCGCCGAGGCCGCCGGGCAGTTCGCCGCTGCCTGCGCGTTCGGCTGGTGGCCCGCTTCGGCGCGCTGGCGTCAGGAGGCGCTGCGCTCGCTCGACCAGCACCTGCGGAGCAACACCTTCCCCTCCGGTCTCAACCGCGAGCTGGCCACCGAGTACCACGGGCTCGTACTGGAGCTCGGCCTGGCCGCGCTGGCCGAGGCCGACGCGGCCGGGGTGGAGGTTCCCGCGTCCGTGCACCTGGTGCTGCTGCGGATGACCGACGCCCTCGCGGCCGTCGTCGACAACCGGTCGCGCCCGCCGCGCCAGGGCGACGCGGACGACGGGCACGGGCTCGTCCTGGACGGGGCGGGCACGAACCGCTGGGCCTCGCTCCTGGCCACCGGGGACGCCCTGTTCGGCGGTCTCGCCTGGTGGCCGCCCGTCACCGGCTCCGATGTGCGCACCCCGCTGCTGGCCGCGCTCATCCGCCCCAAGGCACCGGCCGTGACCCGTCCGGCGAACCGGCCCGCCCACTTCGCCGACGCGGGCATGACGATCCTGCGCGGCCCGGGGGAGATCTGGGCCCGCTGCGACGGCGGACCGCACGGATTCCTGTCCATCGCCGCGCACGCGCACGCCGACGCGCTGTCCGTGGAGGTCCGCCACGACGGGGTCGACGTGCTCGCCGACCCCGGCACCTTCTGCTATCACGGGCAGCCCCACTGGCGGCAGTACTTCCGCTCGACCCTGGGGCACAACACCCTTGAGCTGGACGGTGCCGACCAGTCGGGGTCCGGCGGCCCGTTCCTGTGGACCCGGCACGCCCGCAGCCGAGTCCTGGTCGCCGACACGTCCGGGGAGCGGGTGTCCCACTGGTGCGCCGAGCACGCGGGCTACCAGGGTGTGGTGCACCGCCGCCGGGTGGAACTGGTCGCCGCGGGCCGGGAGCTGCGCGTGGTGGACGAGGTGCGCGGGCCGCGCAAGGCCGCCCGGCTGGCCTTCCACCTCGGTCCCGAGATCACCGCGGAGCTGGCGGGCGACCGGGCGGTGCTCACCTGGACCCGGGACGGCGAGGACCGCTCCGCGGTGCTCGACCTGCCCGGCGAGCTCGACTGGCGGGCCCACCGGGGCGAGAGCGACCCGCCGCTCGGCTGGTACTCCCCCGGCTTCGGGCGCAAGGAAGCCACCACCACGCTCGTCGGCACCGGCTTCGCCGACGGCACGCGGGGGTTCACCACCGTACTCAGGTTCCACGGCTAGGGGGACGCGTGGAGATCAGGAGGTGGCACTGGGCGGTGCCCGTGGCGGCGCTGGCGCTGCTGGCGTCCGGCTGCGTCGGCACGCCCGGCGCCGAGCCGGAACCGACGGCGACCCCGTCCACGTCAGGCGCCCGCTCGTCGGTGGCCCGGGTGTGCGCAAGACCGGCGGCGGGCCCGGACAAGGCGCCCGAGGGCGCGGTGACCGTCGACCCCTCGGTCATCGGTGACCTGGCCGCGAAGACCCGCGGCAATCCCCCGGGCACCACCTTCTGGCTCCGGCCGGGCAAGCACCGGCTCGATCCGGACCGCTACTCCCAGGTCGTCCCCAAGAAGGGCAACCGCTACCTCGGGGCGCCCGGCGCGGTGCTCGACGGGCGGAAGAAGAACCAGTACGCGTTCGGCGGCGCCGCCCCCTCGGTGACGATCAGCCATCTGACCGTGCAGCGTTTCGTCGCGCCGCACGACGAGGGCGTGGTCAACCACGACTCGGCCGACGGCTGGACGATCGAGCACACGACGGTCCAGCACAACTCGGGGGCCGGGCTGATGGCCGGTGCCCGGCAGCGGGTCCGCGCGAGCTGCCTGCGCGCCAACGGCCAGTACGGCATGAACGCCTACAAGGACGGCCGGCCCCTCAAGGACCTGGTCATCGAGGGCAACGAGATCGTGGGCAACAACACCGGCGACTGGGAGCGGCGGCGCAAGGGCTGCGGCTGTACCGGCGGGATCAAGTTCTGGGCCGTCGACGGCGCCGACATCCGCGGCAACTGGGTGCACGACAACCGGGGCGCGGGGCTGTGGGCGGACACCAACAACAACGACTTCCGCATCGAGGACAACGTGCTCGAAGCCAACGACGGTGCCGCCCTGATGTACGAGACCAGCTACAACGCGGTCATCCGCGGGAACACCATCCGGCGCAACAACTGGGTGGAGGGCCGCCGCTACGCCGAGCGGGGCGACAACTTCCCCTTCGCGACCCTCTACCTGTCCGAGTCCGGCGGCGAACCACGGGTCGACGCCCGCACCGACAGAATCGAGATCTACCGGAACCTCCTTGAGAACAACTGGTCCGCCATCACCCTGTGGGAGAACGCCGACCGGTTCTGCAACAGCCCGGCCAACACCTCGTCCGGTGACTGCACGCTGCTCGTGGAGAAGACCGACCGCTGCAAGAAGCCGGGGATCACCAGCGCGCCGCTCCGCTCCGACTGCCGGTGGAAGACCAAGCGGGTGGACATCCACGACAACCGCTTCGTGCTCGACAAGTCCGTCGTCAAGTGCACCACGAAGTGTGACCGCATGGCCGTCCTCGCCAACTACGGCACCTATCCGGACTGGTCGCCCTACAAGGGTGAGGGGGTCGCCGAGGCGATCACCCACAAGCAGCACAACCGGTGGCACGACAACGTCTACCGGGGTCCCTGGAAGTTCGTCGCCCACGACCCGAGCCGGGTGCTCGACTTCGGGCACTGGCAGGGCGATCCGTACCAGCAGGACGCGGGCAGCACCCTGAGCGCGGGGGGCGGTGACTGACATGAGCCAGGACCTGCACGGCGGTACGCCGCCGGGCGGGGCGGAGACGGCGGACACCCCGCCCGGCGCCGCACCGCGACCCACCGGCACGCCCCGGCTCGTCGGCGTCGTCTGGGGGCTGCTGATCCTCAACACGCTGGGCTCCGCCGGGGCCAAGACCATCGTCCCGCTGCCCCGCTCCCTCATCCAGCTCGTCACGATGGGTGCGCTGGTCGCCGCGTTCACCCTCGCGCTCGCCGTCAACCTCAGGCTGCGCATCCGCCCGAGCGCCTTCCTGCTGCTGCTCAGCCTGCTGCTCGTGCCGAGCCTGATCTCCAGCCTGCAACTGGAGTCCGGCCTCGGCGCGCTGTTCCGCTGCACCAGGCTGGCCCTGTTCATCGGCACGCTGTGGCTGCTCAGCCGCTGGTGGGACGGTGGCCTGACGTTCGCGCGGCACCACATCCGGATGTACTTCGCGGTGCTCGGGTCGGTCGCCGCGGGGGCGCTCGTCTCACCGGGCGCGGCCATGCCCGAGCTGTACGGCGGACGGCTCGTGGGCGCGCTGTGGCCGCTGACCCCGCCGCAGATCGGCCAGTACGCGGCGGTGATCGTCGGGCTTGCCGTGCTGCTCCTGCTCGGCCGCCGTACCGACCGGGTCAGCGCGGCGGTCGTCATCGTGCCCTCACTCGTCCTGCTGGCGCTGACCCATACCCGTACGGCCACGCTCGGGCTGCTCGTCGGGCTGGCCCTGGCGATCGGCTCGCTCGTCCTGACCAGTGCCGCCGCGCGCCGGTTCTTCACCACGGCGGTGCTCGTCGCCGTGGTGGCCGCGGTGGGGTTCGCCTCCGCGCTCCAGACGTGGTTCCTGCGCGGCCAGAGCCAGGAGAACCTCAGCAGTCTCACCGGCCGGGCCAAGGTCTGGGACGCGCTGCTGGCGGCGCCCCGGTCGGGCGCGGAGAAGCTGTTCGGCGTGGGCCTCGGCGACAAGTCCTTCGGCGGCCTGCCGATCGACAACAGCTGGCTGGCCGTCTACCACGAGCAGGGCTTGACGGGTGTCACCCTCGTGGCGGCGATCATCGCCGTCCTCGGCGGCGTCGCGCTGCTGCGGCCGCCCTCGCTGCAACGGGCCTGCGCGATCTTCCTGATCAGCTACTGCGCCATCGCGTCGTACACCGAGGCCGGTCTGGGCGACGCCTCTCCGTACCTGCTGCATCTGGCCCTGGCCGCCGCGCTGCTCGCGACGCCGGTGGCCGCCACAACGCCCCCGGCCACGCCCGCCGTTCCCCGGCGCCGTGTGCCGCGCTGGGCCAGGGAGGGGAGATGACCTCGCACATGCACGTCCTCGTGGTGCACAACCGCTACTCCTCGGCGCAGCCGAGCGGGGAGAACAACGTCGTCGACCAGGAGGTGGAGCTGCTGCGCGCGGCGGGCCACCGGGTCGGTGTCTTCGAGCGGCGCAGCGACGACATCGCCGCCCGCTCGCTGCCCGCCAAGGCGGCGGTGCCGCTGCTCGTGCCGTTCAACCCGGCGGTCCGCTCCGAGCTCGCCGCCCGGCTGCGCGCCGAGCGGCCGGACGTGGTGCACATCCACAACGTCTTCCCGCTCCTGTCGCCCGCGGTCCTCACCGCGTGCGCCGACGCCGGTGTCCCGGCCGTCGCCACGCTGCACAACTACAACCAGATCTGCCCGCCCGGCACCCTTCAGCGCGACGGCCGACCGTGCACCGAGTGCGTCGGGTCGGCACCCCTGCCCGCCGTGCGGCACGGCTGCTACCGCGGCTCCCGGCTCGCGACGGTGCCGCTCGCGGTCAGCCTTTCGGCCAACCGGCGGCGCTGGTGGTCCGGTGTGGAGCGGTTCTTCTGCATCTCCGCGGCCCAGCGCGAGGTCCTGGTGCGGGCCGGTATGCCCGCCGGACGCCTCGCGGTCAAGCACAACTTCGTGCCCGACCCGGACGCCCGCCGTACGGGCCCCGGCGAGCATGTGCTCTATCTCGGCCGGCTCGCCGAGACCAAGGGCGTGCGGCTGCTCATGGCCGCGTGGGACGAGCTGGCCGCCGACGGCGGGGTGGGCGTACCGCTCGTGATCGCCGGAGCGGGGCCGCTGGAGCAGGAGGTCGCCGCCTGGGCGGCGGGCCGCGAGGACGTGCGCTACGTCGGCCTGTACGACCCGGAGCAGTGCCGGGAGGTCATCGCGCGCTCGGTCGCCGTGGTGGCTCCCTCGACCTGGCTCGAGGCGTTCGGCCTGGTGGTCGTGGAGGCGATGGCGGCCGGGGTCCCGGTCGTCGCCGCCGGACACGGCGCCTTCGTCGAACTCGTCGAGGACGGTGTGACCGGACTGCTGCACCGGCCGGGCGAGGCCGGGTCGCTGGCGTCCCGCCTGCGCGGGATCACGGCCGATCCGGTCCGCAACCAGGAGATGGGCCGGGCGTCCCGGAGCCGTTACGAGCGGGGCTTCAGCCCGGCCGTCGGCCTGGAGCGCCTGGTGGAGGGGTACCGCGCCGCGATCGCGGGGCGGCCGGCCGGCGGGGAAGCTCCGCCGGCCACGGGAAAGACAAGCACTGGCTCGCGGTGGGGGCACCGCGCGAGCAGAAATGGGGGCTGAAGATGACATGCCGACTGTGTGGCTCGGCGGCGATGGAGAGCGTCGTCGACCTGGGGGCGACCCCGCCGTGCGAGAGCTTCCTCGCCGCGGACCAACTGGACCGGGCCGAACCCGCCTACCCGCTGCACCTGCGGGTGTGCACCGACTGCTGGCTCGCCCAGCTCCCTCCGCTGATCACCCCGGAGGAGACCTTCACGCAGTACGCCTACTTCTCCTCCTACTCCAGCTCCTGGGTGGAGCACGCGCGTACGTTCGTCGCGGACGCCGCGCAGCGGGTGGGTCTTGGCCCCGACGCCTTCGTGGTCGAGGTCGCGAGCAATGACGGATACCTGCTCAAGCACGTGGTGGAGCGCGGCATCCGCTGCCTGGGCATCGAGCCGTCGGTGAACGTCGGCGCGGCGGCGCGGGAGGCGGGCGTGCCCACGCTCACCGAGTTCCTGTCCCCGGACACCGGCTCGGCCGTGCGCGCCGAACACGGCCCGGCCGACCTGGTCGTGGCCAACAACGTGTACGCGCACATCCCCGACGTGGTCGGCTTCACCCAGGGGCTGCGCGCCCTGGTCGCCGACGACGGCTGGGTCTCCATCGAGGTGCAGCACCTGCTGACTTTGATCGAGCAGAACCAGTACGACACGATCTACCACGAGCACTTCCAGTACTACACGGTCGCCTCCGCGATCCGGGCCCTGCGGAGCGGCGGACTCGCCCTCGTGGATGTGGAGCTGCTGCCCACGCACGGCGGCTCGATCCGGCTGTGGGCGCGGCCCGCCGAGGCCGCCGGTGAACCCACGCGGCGGGTGGCCGACGTCCTGGCCAGGGAGAAGGCCGCCGGGCTCCAGGAGCTTTCCGGCTACACCGAGTTCTCCGCCCGGGTGGCCAAGGTGCGCAGGGACCTGCTGCGGTTCCTCATCGAGGCGGCCGAGCGCGGCGAGACGGTCGTGGGCTATGGCGCCCCGGGCAAGGGCAACACCCTGCTCAACCACTGCGGCATCCGGCCCGACCTGCTCGCCTACACCGTCGACCGCAACCCCTACAAGCACGGCAGGTACACCCCGGGCACCCGTATCCCGATCCTGCCGCCCGAGCGGATCGCCGCCGACCGGCCGGACTACGTCCTGATCCTCCCCTGGAACCTGCGGGACGAGCTGGTCGAGCAGCTCTCCTTCGTGCACGACTGGGGTGGCCGCCTGGTCTTTCCCATTCCCGGACTCAGCATTGTCGAGGCGAAGTGATGAAGGTCGTACTGTTCTGCGGCGGTTACGGGATGCGGATGCGCAACGGCACCTCCGACGACGTGCCCAAGCCGATGGCGATGGTCGGTCCGCGGCCGCTGATCTGGCATGTCATGCGCTACTACGCGCACTTCGGGCACAAGGAGTTCATCCTCTGCCTCGGCTACGGCGCCCACCACATCAAGAACTTCTTCCTCAACTACGAGGAGACGACGTCCAATGACTTCGTGCTGCGCAAGGGGCAGACGGAGCTGCTGTCCACGGACATAGCCGACTGGACGATCACGTTCGCGCAGACCGGCATCGAGTCACCCATCGGCGAGCGGCTGCGCCGGGTCCGCCACCACCTGGACGGGGACGAGATGTTCCTCGCCAACTACGCCGACGTCCTCACCGACGCCCCGCTGCCCGAGATGATCGACCGGTTCTCCCGGCGCGACGCCGGTGCGTCGATGATGGTGGTGCCGCCGCAGTCCTCCTTCCACTGCGTGGACCTGGGCGAGGACGGTCTGGTGGGCGGCATCACGGCGGTCAGTGAGCTGCCGCTGTGGGAGAACGGCGGTTACTTCGTGCTGCGCCAGGAGGTCTTCGACCACATCCCGGAGAACGGCGACCTGGTCGCCGACGGCTGCGCCGGACTGGCCAAGCAGGGGCGGCTGGTGGCCCACCAGCACCGGGGCTTCTGGAAGCCGACCGACACCGTCAAGGAGAAGGCCGCGCTCGACGAGGCCTACGCCCGCGGCGAGCGCCCGTGGGCGGTGTGGGAGCACGACGGCGCGGCCGTCGGCACCAGCGGCGCCCTGGCGGGGACCGCGTGATCGGTCTGGGGGCCGGGCGGCCCCTGGAACGGATCGTCGCGGTGGGCGCGCACTGCGACGACATCGCCATCGGCGCCGGCGGCACGCTGCTCTCGGTGTGCCGCGCGCACCCGGGCCTCCGCGTCGACGCGCTGGTGCTCACCGGCGGTGGCGGCGAGCGGGAGCAGGAGGAGCAGGCCGCGCTCGCCGCCTTCTGCCCGGGCGCCGATCTGCGCCTCACCGTGCTCAAACTGACGGACGGCCGGCTGCCCGCGCAGTGGGAGGAGGCCAAGGCCGCCGTGGAGGAGCTGCGCGAGCGCACCGAACCGGACCTCGTGCTGGCGCCCCGCACCGACGACGCGCACCAGGACCACCACACGCTGGCGCGGCTGATGACCACCGCCTTCCGCGACCACCTCGTACTGGGCTACGAGATCGTCAAGTGGGACGGCGACCTCGGCCGCATGGCCGCCTACCAGGCGCTCGCACCGCGGACCGCGGAAGACAAGGTGCGGCTGCTCCAGGAGCACTACCCCTCCCAGCGCCACCGGCCCTGGTACGACCGGGAGGCCTTCCTCGGCCTCGCACGCATCCGCGGAATCGAATGCCACGCGCGCTACGCCGAGGCCTTCGCCGTCACCAAACTCACGCTCGATCTCGGCAATCTCTCCCTGGGGGAATGAACCTTGCGCGTACTGCTCACCGGACACCAGGGCTACCTGGGCACCGTCATGGCCCCGGTGCTCAAGGCCGCCGGACACGAAGTCGTCGGCCTGGACGCCGGTCTGTTCGCCGACTGCGTCCTCGGCCCGCCGCCCGCCGACCCCACGGGCCACCGGGTGGACCTGCGGGACGTGACGGCCGAGCACGTGGCCGGGGTGGACGCCGTGATCCATCTGGCCGCGCTGTCCAACGACCCGCTGGGGGCGCTCGCCCCCGACCTCACCTACGACATCAACCACCACGCGTCGGTGCGCCTGGCCCGGCTGGCGCGCGAGGCCGGGGTGGGGCGCTTCCTGTACGCCTCGACCTGCTCCGTCTACGGCGCCGCGGGCGGCGACGAGCTGGTGGCCGAGGATGCCCCGCTGCGTCCTGTGACGCCGTACGCGGAGTCCAAGGTGCGGGTGGAGGACGACCTGCACGCGCTGGCCGACGGCGACTTCAGCCCGGTGTACATGCGCAACGCCACCGCCTTCGGCCACTCCCCCCGGCTGCGCGCCGACATCGTGCTGAACAACCTGGTGGGCCACGCGCTGCTCTCCGGCGAGGTGCTCGTGCTCTCCGACGGCACGCCCTGGCGTCCACTGGTGCACGCCGCCGACATCGCGCGGGCCTTCACGGCCGCGCTGACCGCGCCGCGTGAGGCGGTGCACGACAAGGCGTTCAACATCGGCAGTGAGTTCAACAACGTCACGGTGGCCGAGATCGCCGGGCAGGTCGCCGAGGCGGTGGCCGGTTCCAAGGTGGTCATCACCGGGGAGACCGGCGCCGATCCGCGCTCCTACCGGGTGGACTTCGCCCGCTTCCGCGCCGCCGTGCCCGGTTTCGAGTGCGAGTGGACGGTCAAGCAGGGCGCGCTCGAACTCGCCGACGCCTACCGGAAACACGGGCTGAGCCGGGAGGACTTCGAGCAGCGCTTCACCCGCCTCGCGGTGCTGCGCGCGGCGACCGAGGCCGGGGCCATCGACGACACCCTGCGGCGGCGCCCATGAGCACGCCCGGCGAGGACATGCACACGCTGGTGCGGCGGCTGTATCCGCTGTGCCGGAGCATCACCGGCGACGGGGTGCGCGCCACCCTGGACATCGTCGGTGAGCACGTCCCGCTCCAGGTGCACGAGGTGCCCACCGGCACCCAGGTCCTTGACTGGACGGTGCCGCAGGAGTGGAACATCCGGGACGCCTACATCGCCGACGCGTCCGGCCGCCGGGTCGTCGACTTCGCCGCGTCGAACCTGCATGTGCTCGGCTACAGCGTGCCGGTGTCGGCGACCATGCCGCTGGCCGAGCTGCGCCCCCATCTGCACACCCTGCCCGAGCAGCCGACGCTGGTGCCCTACCGCACCAGCTACTACCAGCCGCAGTGGGGTTTCTGCCTGGCCCAGGAGACCCTGGACGCGCTGCCGGACGGCACCTACGAGGTGTGCGTGGACTCCACGCTCGCCGACGGGCACCTCACCTACGCCGAGCACGTCGTGCCCGGTCAGGTGCCCGACGAGGTGATCGTCTCCTGTCACGTGTGCCACCCCTCGCTGGCCAACGACAATCTGGCGGGCATCGCGGTGGCGACGTTCCTCGCCAAGGAGCTGGCGGGGAGGAACCCGTACTACACCTACCGGTTCCTGTTCGCGCCCGGCACCATCGGGGCGATCACCTGGCTGGCCCGGAACAAGGAGCGGGTGGAGCGGGTCAAGCACGGTCTGGTGCTCGCCTGTGCCGGTGACCCGGGCCAGGTGACGTACAAGCGGAGCAGGCGCGGCGACGCGGAGATCGACCGGGTGCTCAGGCATGTCCTCAACGCCTCCGAACGCCCGCACCGCATCACGGAGTTCACGCCCTACGGCTACGACGAGCGGCAGTTCTGCTCGCCGGGCTTCGATCTCGGCGTGGGCTCGCTCACCCGCACGCCCTACGCGGGCTACCCCGAGTACCACACCTCGGCGGACAACCTGGACTTCGTCTCCCCCGAGGCGATGGAGGACACGCTCGCCGTCTGCCGCGAGGCGTTCGGCGTCCTGGACCGCAACCGGCGCTATCTCAACCTGAGCCCCTACGGCGAACCACAGCTCGGACGGCGCGGTCTCTACGGCGCCCTGGGCGGGCGCAGCGACGCCGAGCAGGCGCAGATGGCCATGCTCTGGGTGCTCAACCTCTCCGACGGCGAGCACGCTCTGCTCGACATCGCCGAGCGGTCGGGCCTCGCGTTCGACTCCGTCGCCGCCGCGGCCGACGCCCTGCACGACGCAGGGCTGATCAAGGCGTGACGGCGATGACCACCGAGGAGGGGGAGAAGCGGACCGCCCGCCGGGCCATGGCCGGGCGGCTGTCCTGGGGCCTCGCCGACCAAGCGGCCTCCAGCATGACCAACTTCGCGGTGGGCGTCTATGTGGCGCGCTCGCTCGGCGTGACCGCGTTCGGTGTGTTCAGCCTGGCCTGGCTGACCTACGGCGTGGTGCTCAACGTCGCCCGGGGCCTCGCCACCGACCCGCTCGTGGTGCGCTACAGCGGCGTGCCCGATCCGTCCTGGCGGGCGGCGGTGACCCGGTCCTCGGGCACCGCGCTCGGTGTCGGGGCGGCCATCGGCGCGGTGTGTCTGGTGGTGGGCCTCGGGCTCGGCGGCCGGGTGGGACCCGCGTTCGCCTGCCTCGGTGTGGTCCTGCCCGCGCTGCTGCTCCAGGACGCCTGGCGATACGCGTTCTTCGCCGCGGGAACGGGGCGCAAGGCGTTCGTCAACGACCTGGTGTGGGGCGTCGCGCTCGTCCCCGCCATGGTCGTGGCCGCCCGGGCGGGCAGCGTGGCCGCCTTCGTGCTGGCCTGGGGCGCGTCGGCCGGGGTCGCGGCGGCGTACGGCTGGTTCCAGTCCGGCATCCGGCCCCGGGTGGGCCGGGCGCGCGGGTGGCTGCGCGAGCACCGCGACCTCGGCTACCGCTACCTCGTCGAGAACGTCAGCCTCAGCGGCGCAAGCCAGCTGCGGGCCTATGGGCTCGGCGCGATCGTCGGGGTCGGCGCGGTGGGCGCGGTCCGGGGCGCGGAGCTGCTGCTCGGCCCGTTCCTCGCCGTGCTGATGGGCCTGTCGCTTGTCACCGTCGCCGAGGCGGCCCGGGTGCTGCGGAACGCGCCGGACCGGCTCGGCAGGTTCTGCCTCCTGCTCGGCGGCGGGCAGGCGGGCGCCGCGCTGCTGTGGGGCGCGGCGCTGCTGCTGATGCCGGACCGGGCCGGTGAGCTGGTGCTCGGCGACGTCTGGCACTCCGCCGCCCAGCTCATCGTGCCCGCCGCGCTCGGCGTCGCGGGCGCCGGTCTCGGCACCGGTGCGGCGGCCGGGCTGCGCGCGCTCGCCGCCGCCCGGCGCAGCCTGCGCTGCCAGCTCTTCGCCTCCGCCTGCTATGTGGGCGGCGGGCTCGGCGGTGCGGCCGTGGGCGGCACGGTCGGCTCGGCCTGGGGCGTCGCCGCGGCGACCCTCTGCGGCTCGGCCGTGTGGTGGCTGCACCTGCGGTCCGCCCTGCGCGAGCACCACCAGAACTCCATTCCCGAAGTGAGGACGCCTTGACCACCCAACCCCGGCTGAGCATCGGCCTGCCCGTGTACAACGGCGAGGAGTACCTCGCGGAGGCGCTCGACGCCCTGCTCGGCCAGACCTACGAGGACTTCGAGCTGGTCATCTCCGACAACGCCTCGACCGACGGGACCCAGGACATCTGCCGCCGGTACGAGGCGAAGGACTCCCGCATCCGCTACATCCGGCTGTCGCGGAACATCGGCGCGGCGCCGAACCACAACTACGTGTTCACCCAGTGCCGCGGCGAGCTGTTCAAGTGGGCCTCGCACGACGACCTGTACGCCCGCGACCTGCTGCGGCGCTGCGTCGAGGCGCTCGACGAACGGCCCGAGGTGATCCTGGCCCACTCCGACCAGGCGGTCATCGACGGCGAGGGAAAGGTGACGGTCCCCTACGACTACCGGCTCGCCACCGACTCCCCCCGGGCGCCGGAGCGCTTCCGCAGCCTGCTGTTCGAGCCCGGCGGGGACGACTTCTACGGCGTGCTGCGGGCCGATGTGCTGCGCCGGGTGAAGCCGCACGACAGCTACCACCACGCCGACCGCACGTTCGTCGCCGAGATCACCCTGCACGGGCCCTTCCACCAGGTGCCCGAGCTGCTGTACTTCCGCCGCGACCACCCCACCCGCGCCGAGCGGGCCAACCCCTCCAAGCGCTCAAGGTGCGTCAACCTGGACCCGCGCCGTGCGGGCCCGCTGCACCCGACGCCCCGGCTGCTCGCCGAGTACGTCCTCGGTTTCGCCTCGGCCATCCGGCGGGCGCCGCTGTCCTCGGCCGACCGCAGCGCCTGCTTCGGCCATCTGGCCGCGTGGCTGACCAGCCGGGTCCGGCCCGGCGCGGGCGAGCGGGTGGAGGACCGCGCCCCGGTCGACCCCGGCCAGCTCAGCGTCTCCGTCGACGATCTCGTGGCGGGCCGCGAGGGGAGAGGGGCATGAGCACCGGGAACCGGCCCCCGGTGCGCGTGGGGGTGTTCGGCCTGCTGGGCTCCGGCAACCTGGGCAACGACGGGTCCCTTGAGGCGGTGCTCGGCTATCTGCGCGCCGAGCACCCCGAGGCGGCCGTCGACGCGCTGTGCGGCGGACCCGGGACCGTATCGGCCCGGTACCGCATCCCCGCGACGCGGCTGCACTGGAACCGCGGGGAGTACCGGACCGCGTCGCGGGCGGGCGCGATCGCCGCCAAGGGCCTCGGCAAGCTCGTCGACGTCTTCCGCACCGCCGCCTGGGTGCGCCGGCACGACGTGGTGATCGTGCCGGGCATGGGGGTGCTTGAAGCGACGCTGCCGCTGCGCCCGTGGGGCTTTCCGTACGCGCTGTTCCTGCTCTGCGCCTCCGGGCGGCTGTGCGGCACCCGGGTCGCGCTGGTCGGTGTCGGCGCCTCCGCGATCAGCGACCGGCCCACCCGGGCCCTGGTGCGCTGGTCGGGGCGGCTCGCCTCCTACCGGTCCTACCGGGACGCCCAGTCCCGCGAGGCGATGCGGGCGATGGGCGTGGACACCACGCGCGACGAGGTCTACCCCGACCTCGCCTTCGCCCTGCCGACACCACCGGCCAGGTCCTCCGACGGCCCGGGGAGCGGCACGGTCTGCGTGGGCGTCATGGACTTCCACGGCGGCAACGACGACCGCGCCCGCGCCGACGAGATCCACCGGCGCTATGTGGACGGGGTGACCCGTTTCGTGCGGGCGCTGGTCGAGGACGGCAGACCGGTCCGGCTGCTCACCGGCGACACGTGCGACACGTCGGTGGTCGCCGCGATCCTCGACGCGGTGGACTCCCCGCTGGTCAGCGCCGCCGAGGCGGGCTCCCTCGCCGATCTGATGAAGGAGACGGCAGCCGCCGACGCCGTGGTGGCCACCCGCTATCACAACCTGGTCTGCGCGCTGAAGGCCGGTACGCCGACGCTCGCACTCAGCTATGCGGCCAAGAGCGACACGCTCATGGCCGAGATGGGGCTCGGCGCGTACCGCCACCCGGCCCGGGAGGTGGACGCCGACCGGCTGCTCGGACAGTTCCGGTCGCTGGAGCGGCACGCGAAGGCACTGCGCGGCACCCTCGCCGAGCGCAACCTCGACGCCACCCGGCGCCTGGAGCACCAGTTCACCGCCCTGACCGCGGCGCTGTTCCCGGCGAGCGACACCCAGCCCGCGGCCCCCGCGCTGCGGGAAACACGATGAAAGTGCGGGAGACACCATGAAAGTCACCGAAGTCCCGGCGATCGCCGGAGCGTTCCTCTTCGAGCCCACCCCCTACGCCGACGAACGCGGCTTCTTCTGCCGCACCTTCGACGCCGGCGTGGTGCGCTCGGTGGGCCTGAACCCCGACGCCTTCATCCAGGACAGCCTCTCCCGCTCGGCCCGGGGCGTGGTGCGCGGGATGCACCTGCGCTCGGGGGCCGGTGAGGCCAAGCTGGTGCGGTGTTCGTACGGGCGGATCTTCGACGTCGTCGTGGACCTCAGGACGGACTCGCCGACCTACCGTGGCCGGGCCGTCTTCGAGCTGTCCGGTGAGACGCAGGCGAGCGTGTACATCCCCGCCGGGTGCGCGCACGGCTTCCAGGCGCTGACCGAGATCGCCGACATCTCCTACCGGATCGACCGCGCCCACGATCCGGCCGAGGAAGTGACGATCGCCTTCGACGACACGGAGCTGGCCATTCCCTGGCCGCTGCCGGTCACCCTGATGTCCCAGCGGGACCGCGAGGCGCCGAGCCTCGCCGAGGCCCTGAAGCACCGAGAGAGCCGAGGTCGGCGTTGAGCACCGAAGAGTTCCGACTGCCCCGGTCCCGTGCGGCCAACGAGCGGCTGCACGCCATGATCCCCGGGGGCGCGCACACCTACGCCAAGGGCGACGACCAGTACCCCGAGGAGCTGGCCCCGGTCATCAGCCACGGCCGCGGCGCCCATGTGTGGGACGTCGACGGCAACCGCTACATCGAGTACGGTTCCGGGCTGCGGTCGGTCAGCCTCGGGCACGCCCATCCGCGGGTGCTCGACGCGGTGCGGCGCGAACTCGGCAAGGGCAGCAACTTCGTCCGGCCCTCCATCGTGGAGGTCGAGGCCGCGGAGCGTTTCCTGGCCACCGTGCCGACCGCCGAGATGGTGAAGTTCGCCAAGAACGGCTCCGACGTCACCACCGCCGCGGTGCGCCTCGCCCGCGCCGTCACCGGGCGGCCCCGGGTGGCGATCTGCGGCGACCATCCGTTCTTCTCCGTCGACGACTGGTTCATCGGCACCACGCCGATGTCCGCCGGTATCCCGGCGGCGATCACCGACCTCACCGTGGCCTTTCCCTACGGCGACCTGGCCGCCGCGGAGGAGCTGCTCACCCGCCACCGGGACGAGATCGCCTGTCTGATCCTGGAGCCCGCCGCCCACACCGAACCGCCGCCCGGATATCTGGCGGGCCTGCGGGACCTCGCCGACCGGCACGGCTGCCTGCTCGTCTTCGACGAGATGATCACCGGTCTGCGCTGGTCCGAGGCGGGCGCCCAGGGTCTGTACGGCGTCGTCCCCGACCTCTCCACGTTCGGCAAGGCACTGGGCAACGGGTTCGCGGTCTCGGCGCTCGCCGGGCGCCGTGAGGTGATGGAGCGCGGCGGCCTCCGGCACTCCGGGGAGCGGGTGTTCCTGCTGTCCACGACGCACGGTGCGGAGACCCACTCGCTGGCCGCCGCCATGGCCGTGCAGAGCACCTATGCCGAGGAGGGCATCACCGCGCGGCTGCACGCCCTGGGCGAGCGGCTGGCCGCCGGGGTCCGCGAGGCCGCGGCCAGCATGGGCGTCGGCGATCACGTCGTGGTCCGGGGCCGGGCGAGCAACCTGGTCTTCGCCACCCTGGACGAGGACCGGCAGCCCTCGCAGCGGTACCGCACCCTGTTCCTGCGCCAGCTCCTCGCGGGCGGGGTGCTCGCCCCCTCTTTCGTGGTGAGCAGTGCGCTCGACGACGCCGACATCGACCGTACCGTCGAGGTGGTGGCCCAGGCGTGCGCGGTCTACCGCAAGGCGCTGGACGCCGCCGACCCCGCCCCGTGGCTCGCGGGGCGCCCGGTGAAACCGGTCTTCCGGCGCCTGGCCTGACGTTCCGTCAGCGGCGCTCCGGCCGAGCGCCGTCGGACCTGCGGTCGGCCACCCGGTCCACCAGCCACGCCGTCGCGGGGGTCACCGCGAGCGCGGTGCACCAGCCGCCGAGGATGTCGGTCGGGTAGTGCGCGCCGAGGGCGACCTGGGCCCAGCCCATGGCCGCCCCGGCGACCAGCGCCGCGCCGAGAACGAGCAGGACGCCCGCCGTTCTGCCGAGGCCGAGCCGGACGGTCGCGCAGAGCGCGGCCATCAGGGCGAGGGCGGTGAGGAAGGCGGTGTGTCCGCTGGGGTAGGACAGGTTGCCGTCGTGGATGGTGCGCCCCGCCAGGGACTTGATCAGCGTCGTCGCCCCCACGGCCGTGACGACGCCCGCCACGACGAGCACGGCGGCACGGGGCCGTCGCAGCAGCAGGCAGCCCGCCACGGCGGCCACGACCAGCACCGCCGCTCCGGCGGGCTCGCCCAGGAAGTCGATGGCCAGCGCGAGGGGACGCCACAGCGGCCCCACGCTGTCGTCCGTCGGCTGGACGAACCACCTGTCCACCCTGCCCGGCTGGGTGTGCCCGGCGTACATGACCCCGACGACGGCCACCACCAGGGTGGCCAGGCACGCGATCAGCCCGAGCCACCCGCGCAGCTCCGGGGGCAGCACCTCGGGTGCCCGCCGACCGGTCACGCGCGCGCCCTGTGCGGGGGACCGCGTCACCGGGCCGTCCCCTCGACGGTGACCTTCTCGGCCCCGATCCGCCGCATGCGCGCGGTGCCCCACTCCCCCAGGGACGCGAGGGCCGTGTTGAGCGAGACCCCGTGCTCGGTCAGCGAGTACTCGACCTTCGGCGGGACCTCCCGGTACACCTCGCGGTGGACGAGTCCGTCCTCCTCCATCTCCCGCAGGTGCTGGATCAGCATCTTCTCGCTGACACCGGGCAGGCCGCGCCGGAGCTCGGCGAACCTGCGGGTCCCGTGGTGGTGCAACTCCCAGAGAATCAGCGACTTCCACTTGCCCGCGACGACGTCCATCGCCGCGTCGATGCCGCAGAAGTAGGGTCCCCTTCGCGCTGCCGTCGCCATCCGCCCCTCCAGGACGTACTTACTCACGAGTGAGTACCCCACTAATTAGTCCGTACTGGTCAACTCTACTGCCCGCGACCAGGATTCAGGGGAAACGGCATTCAGGGAAAAGCCGAGGACGAGGGGAAAGCGCGGAAATGACAACGCACAGCAGTGACCAGGTGAGTGTGCTCGGGCTCGGGGCGATGGGCAGTGCTCTCGCGGGCGCCCTGGTGAAGGCCGGACACCCGACGACCGTCTGGAACCGCACGCCCGGAAAGGCGGACGCTATCGTCGCCCTTGGCGCGGAGTCCGCCGCCACGGCGGAAGACGCGGTCCGGGCGA
Organism: Streptomyces flavofungini; assembly: GCF_041028215.1. Taxonomy (GTDB): domain Bacteria; phylum Actinomycetota; class Actinomycetes; order Streptomycetales; family Streptomycetaceae; genus Streptomyces; species Streptomyces flavofungini_B. Next base: position 11,157 of record NZ_JASKYR010000016.1, on the reverse strand, counting down.
GCCGGTTGGTGATCGCGTGCCTGCTGGACCACGCCTCGGTCCTTGAGGTGCTCGGCCCGCTCTCCGCCGAGCTCGCCGGGCGGACCCTGGTCAATGTGACCACGACGGCACCGGCGCAGTCACGGGAGTTGGCCGCCTGGGCCGCCGACGCCGGTGTCGCGTATCTGGACGGCGGCATCATGGCCGTACCGGACATGATCGGGCGGCCCGGGTCGTCGGTCCTCTACAGCGGGTCGGCCGAGGTCTTCGACCGGCACAAGCCGCTGCTCGACCTGTGGGGGGACAGTGCCTACTTCGGCGAGGACGCCGGTCTCGCGTCCCTGTTCGACCTCGCCCTGCTGGCGGGCATGTACGTCATGTTCGCCGGGTTCCTGCACGGCGCCGCCATGGTCGCGCCGGAAGGAGTGACGGCGAGCGCGTTCGCGGAGCGTGCCGCGCCCTGGCTGGCCGCCATGACCGGCGGCTTCCAGGGTTTCGCCGCGGTCGTCGACGGCGGGGACTACACCGTCGAGGGGCAGCAGAGCCTCGGCTTCTCCAGCCTCGACGACCTCATCGCCGCCACGTCCGGACAGGGCATCAGCACCGAGGTGGTCGACATGGTCCAGCGGCTGATCCGGCGTCAGATCGACGCGGGTCACGGGGAGGAGGGCTTCGCCCGCATCATCGAGAGCATCAGGCAGCCCGCACACTGACGGCGAGCCGAGGGGGCCCGGTACCGGCACCGGGCCCCCTCTCGCGCCCACGGAAGCCCATGTGGCGTAGATCACCATTGACCCCTCAGCTGACCACATGCCATTAATATGGATAGATACAAACGGCCAAAGCAGCTATTTCGAAGTCCATTTGACGCCGTCGGCCAATGAATAAAGGACCGGCATCCCAAGGCAACCCACTCTGCCCTTTCCCCGCATTCGGCGTCCCCTGATAAACATGTGCAGCCTTGCGTTCGTCCGTTTTATACGTACGGCCTTGCGTTTATTCCTGTGAAGGGTAATACGTGTCCTCCCCCCGCACCGCCGCAGCACCGCAACGCCCCGACACCGTAACGGACTTCGCACCCCTGTCACTGGCGCAGGAGCGGCTGTGGGTCCTGGCACGCATGGACGGCGACGCCAGTGCCGCCTACAACGAGACGATGCCCTTCGATCTGCGGGGGCCGCTGGACCGGGACCTGCTCCTCCAGGCGCTGCACTCGCTGGCCGCCCGGCACGAGGCGCTGCGCACCCGGCTCGTGCCCTCCGGCGGTTCGGCGCTCCAGGTCGTCGATCCGCCCGCATCCGGCTTCCCGGTGACCTTCGAGGATCTGACCGGATCGCCGGACGCCTCCGAGCGGTTCGCGCGGGTGCGGCACGAGGTGGAGAGCGCCCCGTTCCGACTGGGCGAGGAGCCCATGGCGCGAGGGTGTCTCGTGGCACTCGCACCGGATCACCACGTCCTGCTTCTGGTGGCCCATCACATCGTCTTCGACGGCTGGTCACGCTCGCTGCTGCTGCGTGAACTGGGGCTCCTCTACACCGCGCTCCGGGAGGGACGGGACGCCTCACTGCCCGAACTGACCCGTCCGTACAGCGACTACACCCGCTGGCAGTGGGAGTGGATGTCGGGCGAGGAGCCCGCCGCGCACGCCGATTACTGGACCACCGCGCTGGCCGGTGCCCCGGCCGTGCTCTCGCTGCCCACCGACCGGCCCCGTCCCCCGGAGCAGGACTTCCGCGGCGCCAGGGTGCCCGTGACGGTCGACGAGGAGCTGACGCGCGCGCTGCGCGATCTCGCCACGAGCCATGGGGTCTCCCTGTACGCGACCGTCCTCACCGGCTGGTCGGTGCTGCTCTCGCTGCTCTCGGGCCAGGACGACATCGTTGTCGGTGCCCCGACGTCCAACCGGCGCCGCGGTGACGTCGAGTCCCTCATCGGCTTCTTCGTCAACACCCTCGCCCTGCGCGCCGACCTGTCCGGCTCCCCCACCGTCGGCGACGCGCTGCGGCAGGTGAACCAGCGCGTGCGGGACGGCCTCAGCCATGTCGACCTGCCCTTCGAGCGCGTGGTCGAGCTGGTCAACCCGCCCCGCAGCCCCGCCCATACGGCGCTCTTCCAGACCATGTTCGCCTGGGTTCCCTCCATGCGTCAGGAGCTGGACCTGCCCGGCGTGGAGGTGCGGCTGCGGGAGGACGCCGCCCACGTCCCGGCCAAGTTCGACATGGTCCTGGCCCTGGCCGACGAGGGCCGCACCCTCACCGGGGAGATCGACTACGCGGTGGCGCTCTTCGACCGCCCGACCGTCGAGCGCCACATACGCCAGTTCCTGCGCGTCCTGCGCCTGATGGCCGACCGGCCGCACGCCGGGATCGCCGACCTGACGCTCCTGGACGAGGACGAACAGCGCGAACTCATCGCCGCCTTCAGCACCGGGCCCCAACCGGCGGCTACCGGCGCGGAGGCCGCCCCCGGGCTCCTTGAGCGCTTCGCGGCCCAGGTGCGGCGGCGCCCCGGGCAGACGGCGGTCGTGGCCGGGGACACCGCCCTGGACTACGCGACGCTCGATCGCCGGGCCAACCGGCTCGCCGACGCGCTGACCGCCCGTGGTGTCCGCCCCGATCAGGTGGTGGGCCTGCACACCGGGCGCACGGTCGACCTCGCCGTCGGCGTGCTCGGCATCCTCAAGGCAGGGGCCGCCTACCTGCCCCTCGACCCCGAGCAGCCGCCCGAGCGCCTCGCCGCCATGGTGAGCGACGCCGCGCCCGCCCTCGTACTCACCGACCGGACCGACCCGGCGGGCGACGCCGGACAGGCCTGGGAGCACCTCGCGAAGGTGGCGGCCGAGGGCCGACGCGACGACGCGCCGGGCATCACCGACGACCCGGCCCGCCTCGCGTACGTCATCTACACCTCGGGATCGACCGGCCGCCCCAAGGGCGTGGCCGTGACGCACGGCAGCGTCGTCAACCTCTTCGAGCACTGGCGCGAGCTGATGGGAGACGCCCCTGGCGAAGCCGCGTCGGCCTGGTCGAGCATCGGATTCGACGCCTCCGTGCACGAGTTGCTCATGCCGCTGACCACGGGCGCGGTGCTGCACCTGGTACCGGACGAGCTGCGGGGCGACCCCGCCGCGCTGATGGACTGGCTGCGTGAGCACCGGGTCACCCAGGCCTTCCTGCCCCCGTCGTTCGTCCTGTGGATCGACGAGGACCCCGCCGCCCGCCTCGCCGGGCTGAGTTTGCGTCAGCTCCTCACCGGAGTGGAGCCGCTGCCGGAGAGCGCCCTGCACCGCATGCGCGCGGCCCTGCCCGGACTGCGCGTCTGCTTCGGCTACGGACCGACCGAGGCGACGCTGTACGCCGTCGCCCACACCGACCCCCGCCCGAACGAGCGGTCCTGCCCCATCGGGCGGCCGGTGCGCGGCACCCGGCTGTACCTCCTCGACCAGCGGATGCGCCCGGTGCCGGTGGGGGTCTCCGGTGAGGTCTACCTCGGCGGGGCGAGCCTGGCCCGGGGTTACCTCAACCGGCCCGACCTCACCGACGAGCGGTTCCTGCCCGATCCCTTCCTGCCCGGCGAACGCGTCTACCGCACCGGTGACCTGGCCCGCTGGCTGCCGGACGGCAACGCCGAGTACGTCGGCAGGGGCGACGACCAGCTCAAGCTGCGGGGCTTCCGCATCGAACCCGGCGAGGTCGAGGCGGCGCTGCTCGCGGTGCCCGGCGTGCGCGAGGCCGTGGTGCTCGCCGACCGCGAGGCACCCGGAGGACCCCGGCTGATCGCCGGGGTGGGCGGTGCCGACGGGGCCGCGCGCTCACCGTACGAGTGGCGGGCGGCGCTCAAGGACCGGCTGCCGGACTACATGATCCCCGCCGTGGTCGCCGAGTTCGCGCGGCTGCCGCTGAACCGCAGCGGCAAGGTGGACCGCGCGGCCGTGCTCGAAGCCGCGGCCGGGTCACTCGCCGGGCGGGTCAACACGGCCGCGCCCCGCGACCACACGGAGATGGCGCTCTACCGGATCTGGCGGCGTGTGCTGCTGCACCCGGAGGTCGGCATCGGCGACAACTTCTTCGAGCTCGGCGGCACCTCGATATCCGCGATCAAGATGGCCGCCGCCGTCCAGGAGGAACTCGGGGTCGCCCTGCCGGTCCGTGAGGTCATGCTGCACCCCACCATCGAGGCGCTCGCCGAGCGGGTCCGCGCCGACGGAACCTCGCGGGGCACGGAGAACAGCAGCCTGGTGGAGTTCCGCGCGGGCGACGGCGGACAGCGCGTGGTGTGCGTCCACCCCGCGGGCGGCACCGCGTTCTGCTACCTGCAACTGTCGACGGCGCTCCCCGACGAGGTGGGCGTGGTCGGTCTCCAGGCACCCGGCATCAACCCCGGGGAATCGGTGCTGCCCGGTGTTGAGGCGATGGCCGAGGAGTATCTGCGCCTGGTCGCTCCCCGCCCCGACGAGGCACTGGTGCTGTGCGGTCTCTCCTACGGAGGGCTCATCGCCCACGAGATGGGCCGTCTTCTGATGGCGTCGGGCCACGAGCGGGTCAGCGTGGTCCTGCTCGACACCCATGGCGCGGCGGACGAAGAGCAGCGCGCCGCGATCGCTCCGGTGGGCATGGCGGAGTTCCGGGACAAGCTCGTGCGCTTCAACGGCATGTACCCGGGCATCGACGACGACCAGGTGGCCCGCTATCTGACCGTCTACAACCACCACCGGGAGACCGCGCGCGACCACGAGGTGCCCGTCTCGCCCGCCCGTGTCGTGCTGCTCCAGGCGACCGCCGTGGCGGACGAGGACGACGGCGCGGGGCTGCGCGCGTTCTGGGAACGCCGGGTCACCGGCCCGTTCGAGGTCGTCCCGGTGGCCTGCGGCCACTGGGACATGCTGGAGAGCGATGAGCTGCCGCGCGTCGCCGCCGTCCTCACCGCTGAACTGGAGCGGCTCGGGACCGGCCCCGGCGGAGCCGCTGAACCGCGCCGGGCCGGGCCGGACCCCGGCACGGCCGCGTCGCGGCGTCCGGCCCTCTCCGGCTCCCCGGAGGCGTGATGGAACCGCGCATCGACACCACGCACACCGACGGGCGCGAGGGCGGGGACGGAGCGGACGGGCTCGCCCTCGGGGTGCACCGCCAGGCGCTGCGGACGCCGGACGCGGAGGCGGTCGCCGACGGCGGGGTGCGGCTGACCTACGCGCAACTCGACGCCGCCGCCGCTTCTGTGGCCGAGGCGCTCGGCGCCCGGGGCGTGCGGCCGGGGCAGGCCGTCGCGGTGGCGCTGCCCCGCTCCTGGCAACTCATCGGCGTACTGCTGGGCGTCCTGCGGCTGGGGGCCACGGTGGTGCCCCTGGACGCCCAGAGCCCCGCCGAGCGCCGCCGCTTCATCCTGGAGGACTCCGGGGCGGCCACGCTGGTGTACGCGCGGGACGACATCGCCGCCGGGCTCGCGCGGGGTGTGACGGCGCTGGCCGTGGACTCGCTGCTGACCGGTCCGCCGGAAGCCCCGGCGGTGGCAGGGGCACCCCGGGCCGGAAGCGGTGAGGTGTCCTTCGTCTTCTACACCTCCGGCACGACCGGGCGGCCCAAGGGCGTCGAGGTGGGCGACGCCGGAGTCATGCGGCTCGCGCGCCCCGGCTACCTCCGCATCGAGGCCGGTATGCGCTACGCCTGCCTGGCCAACCCGGCGTTCGACGCGCTGAGCTTCGAGGTGTGGACCCCGCTGCTGACCGGCGGCTGCTGCGTGGTGCTCGGCGACGGGGACGTACAGACGCCGGAGCGGCTCGCCGAGGCGCTGCGGCGCGAGCGGGTGGACACCTGCTTCGTCACGACCTCGCTGTTCAACGCGGTGGTCACCGCCGTGCCCGACTGCTTCGCGGCGGCCCGGCAAGTGCTGGTGGGCGGCGAGCAGCTCAACGCGCCCCTCATGCGCCGCTGGTACCGGGACAACCCCGGCAGCCGCACCCGTCTGTTCAACGTCTACGGTCCGACGGAATGCACGACCTTCGCCCTGTGCCATCCGCTGCCGCGCGACTTCTCCGCCGACGTGGTGCCGATCGGTCACCCCCTGCCGCTGACCGGTGCCGTGCTGGTCGTGCCGGGCCAGGAGCGGACCGCCGCGCCCGGTGAGGTCGCCGAACTCCTGCTGAGCGGCGCCGGTCTCGCCCGCGCCTACCGCAACCTGCCCGAGGAGACCGAGCGGCGCTTCGTGCGGCTCGCCTGGCTCGACGGCGGCAAGGAACGGCACTACCGCACCGGTGACCTGGTCCGCGCCGACGGCCGGGGGCGCGTGGAGTACATCGGGCGCACCGACCGCCAGGTCAAGGTCCGCGGTTTCCGCATCGAGCCCGGTGAGGTGGAGCGGCAGATCCTCGCCCACCCGGCCATCCACCAGGCGTACGTGTGCACGCACCGCGCCGACCCGTCCGCTCCCTACGAGCTCCTTGCGTTCGTCGTGCCGCAGCGGGAGGTGTCGTACGAGGAGTTCGCCGGTCATCTGAGCACCCGCCTGCCCGGGTACATGCGCCCGCACCGGATACACCGGCTCACGGAGCTGCCGCTCAACCCCAACGGCAAGGTCGACCAGTCGGCGCTGCTCGAACGGCCGGTCCTGCCCTGGCGGCCCTCGGCCCCTGGACAGGCCCCCGTGACGGGTCCCGCCCGCGAGGTCATCGCGCTGGCCGAGGAGGTCCTCTCGACGGACGGACTCGGCCTCGGTGACCGGTGGATCGCGAGCGGCGGTGATTCCCTGAAGGCCCTGCGGCTGAGCTTCGCGGTGCGGCGGCGCTGGGGTGTCGACGTACCACCGGCGCGCATCCTCCACGGTGACCTGGGCGATGTCGCGGAGGCCGTCGCCACGGCCGGGCCCGGTGGGCGGTCCGCCCATCCGGTACCGCTGACCGCCGGGGCCGACGAGGCGCCGGCCACCAGCGAGCAGCAGCGGCTGTGGCTGCTCCAGCGCCGGACGCCGACGTCGCTCGCGTACTCCGTCAACCAGGTCTTCCGCGTGGACGGTCCGGTCGACACCGCCGCCCTGCGCCATGCGCTGCGGTCCCTGGTCGAGCGGCATGTCGCGCTGCGCACCGGCTTCGGCACCGGCCCGCAGGGGCTTCGCCAGCGCGTGGGCGCCGTCTACGACCCCTGGTGCGAGCCGGAGCCCCGGCCGGTGTGGGACGAGGCCGCCGCGCACGCGTTCGCCGACACCTTCTTCGCCGAGCCGTTCGACCTCGCCGTCCCCCGCATGCTGCGGGCCTGCTGGCTGCCGGACGACGCGGGCGGCACGCTGCTGCTGCACCTGCACCACATCGCCGTCGACGGCTGGTCGCTGAGCGTCCTGCTGCGCGACCTGTCCGCCGCGTACGCGGAGAGGGTCACCGGCCCCGGACCGGCGGCGGCACCTGCCCCGACGACGGCGACGGCGCCCGACCCGCTCGACCTCGCCGCCTGGCAGAGCGACTGGTTCGCCACCGGGGCCTACCGCGCCCAGCGCGACGGCCTTCTCGCGTACTACCGGGGCCTGGAGACGGAACGGGAACCGCTGCCCGCCGCCGGTCACATCGGCCCCGCGGCTCAGGACCCCCGGGCACGGCTGCTGCACACCTCCCTTGACGCCACCGGCCGGACGGCCGTGGACCGGCTCTGTGCCGAACTCGGACTCACCCGCTTCCAGGTGCTGCTCGGTGTCTTCGCGTGGAGCCTGTACGGCGTGACCGGGCTGGTCAGTCCCCGGATAGCCGCCCCTGTCGCCAACCGCCCGGTGCGCGAGTTCGAGGACAGCGTGGGCATGTGGGCCAACACCGTCCTGCTCCCGGTGACCGTTGACCCCGGCGAGGAACTGCGCTCGCAGCTCACCCGTATGGCGGCGGGCACCGCGCGGGTGCTGCGGCACCAGGGCGTGTCCCTCGCGGACGTGCTGACCGGGTGGGAGGCGGTCGGTGACGGCACCCCGTTCGATGTGCTGTTCGTCCTGGAGAACACCGACTTCGGGGCGTTGCGGCTGCCCGGCTGCGGGCAGCGGCCCCTGTGGTGGGCCCCGTCGGAGGCCAAGTGCCCGCTGACGGTCTCCGTGATCGAGCACGCCGACGGTCTCGACGTGCTGTGGGAGTACGCCGACGACCGCTTCACGGGCGCGGCCGTCGACGCGATGGCCGACCTGTTCCGGCAGGGTGTGCGGGCCCTCGCCGCCCCCTCACCGGCGCGCCGCACGGCCCGCGAACTGGTCGCGGCCCACCGGCGTTCGCTGCCCGCGCACGGTCGCGGGCCCGCTCCCCTGCCGGGCTTCACCACGGTCGCCGAGGGCTTCGCACGGCAGGTCGCCCGCACGCCCGACGCGACCGCCGTCCGCACCGCGGACGGCGGCACGCTCGCATACGGCGCGCTCGACGCCCTGGCCGAGCACCTCGCCACGGACCTGGCCACGCGCTACGCGATTCCGGCGGACGGCGGCCCCTGCCGGGCCGCCCTGTACCTGGAGCCGTCCGTCGAGCACGTGGTGGCCCTGCTCGCGCTGGCACGCCTGAACGTCACCGCCGTCCCCCTCGATCCCTCGTACCCGGACGAGGTGCTGCGGCGCGTTCTGGAGCAGGTCGACCCGGTGTGCGTCCTGGTCGCGCCCACGGGCGCACCGGCCCTCGACGCGCTCTGCCCCGAGGGAGTGACGCGCCACCCCGTCACCCTGCCGGACCCGGACGCGGTCCCGGGGCCCCGACCGACCGGCGGCGCCCCCACCCCGTACGACACCCGTGCCCACGAGGGCGTCCGGCCGCTGTACACCCTGTTCACCTCCGGCTCGACGGGTGTGCCCAAGGGGGTGCAGATCTTCGACCGTACGCTGTGCGATCTGCTGCGCTGGCAGGCCGGGCCCGGCGGGCTGCGCGGCCCGGCGGCGACCCAGCAGTTCTCCATGCTGTCATTCGACGTGTCGTTCCAGGAGATCTTCGCGACGCTGTGCGGCGGCGGGAGTCTTCAGCTCATCCGCCCCGAGTGGCGCCAGGACGTTCCCGCGCTGCTCGACCGGCTTGAGGAAGCGGGCACCGAGCGGATCTTCATGCCGTACGTGGCGCTGCACCTGCTCGCCGAGTACGGGGTGCGGCTCGGCCGGTTCCCCTCCCGGCTGCGCGAGGTGGTCACCGCGGGCGAGCAACTGGTGTGCACCGACGCCATCCGCCGGTGGTTCACCGGCCTGCCCGATGCCCGGCTGTTCAACCACTACGGGCCGACCGAGACGCATGTCGTCAGTGCCCTGTGCCTGGCAGGTGACCCGTCCGGGTGGCCGGAGCGGCCCGCCATCGGCCGTCCGGTCGCGGGCGCCGATCTGCGGGTGGTGGACGCCTCGGGCGACCCGGTGCCGCCCGGGTGCGTCGGTGAGCTGCTCATCGGCGGCACCATGACGACCCGCTGCTATCTCGGTGCGCCCGCGCTCAACGACACCCGCTTCGTCGAGGTGCCGGAGGCGGGGCTGTTCTACCGCAGCGGGGACCGGGCCTTCTTCGACGGCTCGGGGCTGCTGCACTACGCGGGCCGCGACGACCAGCAGGTCAAGTTCAGCGGGCACCGCCTCGAACTCGGCTCCGTGGAAGCCGCCCTGCTGCGCCACGCCTCGGTGGTCAACGCCGTCGTCGCGCGCGATGGCGACGGCCTGACGGCCTGTCTGGAGTTCCGGGGCGAGGCCCCCACCGCCGACGGCCTGATCGCCCATCTCTCGGCGCTGCTGCCTTCCTACGTACGGGTGGAGCGCTTCCGGCGTCTTGAGCGGCTGCCGCGCACACCCAGCGGCAAACTGGACCGGGTGGCGGCACTGCGGGCGCCGGGCGAGGAGATACGGCGTGCGCCCGTCGGCCGCACCGGCCTCTCGGCCGGGGAGGAGCGGCTCACCGCCGCGTTCGAGGCGGTGACCGGTGCGGCGATCGACCCGGAGCAGACCTTCTTCGACGCGGGTGCGTCCAGCCTCACCCTTATGCGCTTCCATCTGCGCTGCACCAACGAACTCGGGCTCCGCTTCGGCGTCGCGGACCTGTTCGAGCACGTCACCGTCCGCGCCCTGGCCCGTCATCTGGCCGTGGCCGCCGGGGACGACCCCGCGCCGCGTACCGGGATCACGGTGCAGGGAGTTCAGGGGGTCCAAGGGACCCGGCGCGTTCAGGGGGTTGAGGGCGAGCGTCCCGGCCCCGGCGAACCCGTCGCGGTCGTCGGCATGGCCGTACGGGTGCCCGGCGCCCCTGACCTGGCCGCCTTCTGGGACCTGGTGGTCTCGGGCGGGACCGGCATCCGCCGCTTCGACGCCCCTGAGGGCGTCATCGGCGCGCACAGCACCCTCGACGGGCTGCTCGACTTCGACCCCGCCCACTTCGGCATCAGCCCGCAGGAAGCACGTCTGATGGATCCGCAGCAGCGCCACATGCTGATGGCCTGTACGCAGGCGCTGGCCCACGCCGGTGTCGCGGACACCGCGCGGACGCGCGTCGGCCTGGTGGCCGGTGCCGGGGAGAACACCTACTTCCAGTCCCTGCTGCGCGAGGCGGACCCCGCCCGGCTGCCCGACGGCTTCCAGCTCGCCCTCCACCACGACAAGGACTTCCTCGCCACCAAGGCGGCCTACCACCTCGGCCTGACCGGCCCGGCCTTCAGCGCCCAGACGGCGTGCTCCAGTTCGCTGGTGGCCGTGCACCTCGCGGCCGGTCTGCTCCGGCAGGGCGACGCGGAGGTGATGCTCGCGGCGGGCGTCCTCGCCGACCCAGGCCTGACCGGCGGCTACCGCTACCGGCCGCAGCACATCTTCTCCGCCGACGGCGACTGCCGTCCCTTCAGCGACGATTCGAGCGGCACGGTCGGCGCGAGCGGCGTCGGCGTCGTGGTGCTCAAACCCCTGCGGGCGGCCCGGCGGGACGGCGACACCGTCTACGCGGTGATCACGGGCTCCGCCGTCAACAACGACGGCGCGGCCAAGATGACGTACACCGCGCCGTCCCTGGCCGGGCAGCGCGAGGTGATCCGCGCGGCCCTGGACCGCGCCGGACGCACCGGCGCCGACCTCGGCTACGTCGAGGCGCACGGGACCGGCACCCGCCTCGGCGACCCGATCGAGGTGAGCGCGCTGCGGCAGGCGTTCGACGTGACCGAGTCCGGACGCTGCGCGCTCAGCTCCGTCAAGAGCCAGCTCGGCCACATGGGTGCCGCCGCCGGTGTGGTG
>NZ_JASKYR010000159.1:0-13636 GCF_041028215.1 Streptomyces flavofungini | reverse complement strand
CCTCATCCCTCCGCCCGCCTTCCCCCTCACCCTCAGGAGTCCGCAGCATGCCAAGACCCAGCACGACCGCGCCCACCCGCCGCACCGCCGTCCTGGCCTCCGCCGGGCTGCTCGCGGCCGGTGTCCTCGCCGTCCCCGCGCAGCAGGCCCACGCGGCGGGCAGCGTCGTGAAAGTGACAGGCTCCCAGGGCAACTGGCAGCTCACGGTCGACGGGGCGCCCTTCCAGCTCAAGGGGGTGACCTGGGGGCCCTCCCCGTCCGACGCCGACAAGTACATGCCCGACCTGCGCTCGATGGGCGTCAACACCATCCGGACCTGGGGCACCGACGCCTCCAGCAAGCCGCTGCTCGACTCCGCCGCCGCGCACGGCATCAAGGTCGTCGCGGGCTTCTGGCTCCAGCCCGGCGGCGGCCCCGGCAGCGGCGGCTGCGTCAACTACCGCACGGACACCTCGTACAAGAACCAGATGCTGGAGGAGTTCCCCAAGTGGGTGAGCGCCTACAAGGATCACCCCGGCGTGCTGATGTGGAACGTGGGCAACGAGTCCGTGCTCGGGCTCCAGAACTGCTACCAGGGCGCGGAGCTTGAGGCGCAGCGCGACGCCTACACCTCCTTCGTCAACGACATCACCAAGAAGATCCACGCCGTCGACCCCCACCACCCGGTGACCTCCACCGACGCCTGGGTCGGCGCCTGGCCCTACTACAAGAAGAACGCGCCCGACCTCGACCTGTACGCCGTCAACGCCTACGACGCCGTGTGCGGCATCAAGTCGGCCTGGGAGCAGGGCGGGTACACCAAGCCCTACATCGTCACCGAGACCGGGCCCGCCGGTGAGTGGGAGGTCCCCGACGACGCCAACGGCGTCCCCACGGAGCCGACCGACCGCGCCAAGGCCGAGGGCTACACCAAGGCCTGGAACTGCGTCACCGGCCACCGGGGCGTCGCGCTCGGCGCCACCGTCTTCCACTACGGCACGGAGTACGACTTCGGCGGCATCTGGTTCAACCTGCTGCCCGCGGGCCAGAAGCGTCTCTCGTACTACGCGGTGAAGAAGGCGTACAAGGGCAGCACCGCGGGCGACAACACCCCGCCCGTCATCACCGACCTCAGTGTCGAGGGCGACTCCGGCAAGGTGCCCGCGGGCGGCGCGCTCACGCTGAACACCAAGGTCACCGACCCCGACGGCGACAGCCTTTCCTACGAGGTGCTCGCCAACAGCATGTACCTCGACAAGAGCAAGGAGCTGACGCCCCTGCGCGCCACCGACCTGGGCTCGGGACGGCTGAAGGTGACCGCGCCCGACCGCCCGGGGCTGTGGAAGATGTACGTCAAGGTCACCGACGGCAAGGGCAACGTCGGGGTCGAGACCCGGTCGGTCCGGGTGGTCCCGCCGCCGGTGAACGGCACCAACATCGCGCTCGGCAAGCCGGCCACCGCCTCGTCCTTCCAGCCCGGCAGCGGTGACTTCCCCTGCCCCGCGGCCAACGCCGTGGACGGCAGGAACACCACCCGCTGGGCCGCCGACTGGAGCGACCCGCAGTGGCTCCAGGTCGACCTCGGCTCGGTCACCTCCTTCAAGCACGTCCAGCTCAACTGGGAGGCGGCGTACGCCAAGGCCTACACCATCCAGACCTCCGACGACGGCAGGACCTGGCGGACCGTGCGCGAGGTGACCGACGGCAACGGCGGCGTCGACGACTTCGACGTGAGCGGCTCCGGCCGGTACGTACGGGTGCACGGAACGGCCCGGGGCACCGGATACGGCTACTCGCTCTATGAGTTCGGCGTCTACAGGTGAGCGTTCGGGAGAGCGCTCTATCGGCGGTGCGGGGCACAGGTTAGGGTTCCCGCATGAGGCATGAGCTGCCGACCCTGGAGGACGTGGCGCGCGTGGCGGGGGTCTCGCGCGCCACCGTCTCCCGGGTGGTCAACGGCGTGCGCAGTGTGGACCCCGCCCTGCAGGACGTGGTGCGCGCGGCCATCGAGCGCACCGGATACGCCCCCAACCGCGCCGCGCGGTCCCTGGTCACCCGCAGGGCCGAGACCGTCGCCCTGGTGGTCTCCGGCGCCGGTGACAGCACCGAGGCCGCGCAGAACGCCTTCACGGCACGGGTGTTCGCCGACCCGTTCTTCGGGCGGGTGGTGAGCGGGGTCATGGGTTTCCTGCGGCCCCGCTCGGTGCATCCGGTGCTGATGTTCGCCGAGTCCGACGCCTCCCGCCAGGAGGTGCTCGGCTATCTGCGGCACGGCAACGCGGACGGGGCTCTGGTCGTGTCCACCTACGCCCATGACCCGCTGCCCGCGCTCCTCGCCGAGGCGCGGCTGCCCGCCGTGTTCTTCGCCCGCCCCGCCGGGCAGCTCCCCGTCACCTTCGTCGACTTCGCACACCGGGACGGCGCCAGGCTCGCGGCGGGACAGCTGCTCGCCCGGGGCTGCCGCCGGGTCGCGACCGTGGCCGGGCCACTGGACATCGCCGCCGGTCAGGAGCGTCTGGCCGGGTTCCGCGAGGGCATGGAGCGGGGCGGTCAGCCCTGCGTTCCGGTCGCCGAGGGCGGCTTCACGCTCGACAGCGGGGCACGGGCCATGCACCGCCTGCTGCGCGAACACCCCGGCATCGACGGGGTGTTCGCCGCCAACGACCTCATGGCGCAGGGGGTCTGTCAGGTCCTGCGGGAGCAGGGCAGGCGCATCCCGCAGGACGTGGCGGTGGTCGGCTTCGACGACTCCAGTGTGGCCGTCACCTGCCGCCCCCGGCTGACGACGGTGCGCCAGCCGGTGGAGGAGATGGGCGCGGAGATGGCCCGCCTCCTCCAGGAACGCATTGAGGGCACCCGTACGGAACCGACCTCCACGATCTTCGATCCGGAGCTGGTGGTGCGGGACTCGGCGTAGGCCGGGGGCCCGGCGGCCGGTGCGCGCGCACCGCCGCTCAGCTCATCGCCCGGTCCTCCACCGCCGTCCGCCAGGCCGGGAGCGTCACGGCCGTCGCCGTCTCGACGCGGCGCCCGCCACGGGCGAAGAACCCGGCCAGGGGCAGGGTCGCCGCGCCCAGCGTCACCGCGTCCGGGCCCAGGGTGCCGAGGTCGATCTCGACCCGGCCCGCGGGGTGGGCCAGGGCGTAGGTGGCGATGTGCCGTTTGACGGCGGTGAGGAAGCGGGGGCCGAGCTGGAGGCCCGCCCAGCCGCCGATGAGGATGCGCTCGGGCTGGAAGAGGTTGATGAGGTCGGAGAGGCCCGCGCCGAGGTACTCGGCGGTCTCGTCCAGGACGGCGAGGGCGGCGCGGTCCGGCTCCGCGGAGCCCTCGGGGTAGGCGGCGTCCAGCATGGCGGTGAGCGAGCCCTCCTCGTCGGCGCTCTCGGGCGGCCTGCCGCCCGCCTCCCGCCACCGTTCGAGCAGCGCCTCGGCCCCGGCGTACGCCTCCAGGCAGCCCAGCGCGCCGCAGCGGCATCTGCGGCCCCGCACACGGACGGTGAGGTGCCCCCATTCCACCGCCCGGCCCGACTCCACCTGGTCGGTCACGACGCAGGCGCCGACGCCGGAGCCGAAGAGGACGATCGCGGCGTTCTGGGCCCCGCGCCCCGCGCCGAACCACATCTCCGCCTGACCGGAGGTCTTGGCTCCGTTGTCGATGAAGTACGGCACGGTGGCGGGCAGTTGATCTGTTGAACGCAGCAGGGACTCCAGGGGCACCGCGTCCCAGCCGATCGTCTGGCCGTGCACGACCGCCCCGAGTCCCGGCGAGCGCTCGACGATGCCCGGCACGCCGATGCCCACGCCGAGCAGCCGGTCGGTGCTGCCACCGGCCGCTTCGACGACCTGGCCGATGCCCTCCCTGATGTGCCCCACCGTGCCCTCGACGCCGTCTTCCTTGAGGTGCAAGGGGCGTTCCACGCGGGCGAGTTCGGTGAGGGAGAGGTCGAGCAGCTCGACGCGGACCCGGGTCTCGCCCACGTCGACCCCGATCAGCTGGCCGCTGTCCGGGGCGACCCGCAGGAGCGTACGCGGACGTCCGCCGTCGGACTCGACGCTGCCGGCCTCCTCCACCCACCCCTCGGCCACCAGTTCTGCCACGACGTTGCTTACGGAACCTGAACTCAAGCCCGTCACGGGCCCCAGCTCGAACCTGCTCATCGGCCCGTCGAAATACAACCGTTGCAATACGGCGGCGCGGTTCGCCCGCCGCAGGTCATGCACTGTGCGCCCGCTGCGCCGCCCAGTCATGTGAGTCCCTTCGTCTGTGTGCCACCGAAGTTAGCGGTGAGCGAACCCTTGACGCTACCTTCCTCAAAGGTTTAACTCACGTCCTAAATTAAGCCTTGGGTCTTCCGGCGACCGTACGCGGGGGCCTCCTTGCAGTCCTCCACCTCATGTCCTTCTGTAGAAAGGGGCACCTGGAGCCATGCGCAGAAACCGAGCCGCAGCCGTCGGGTCCGTCACGCTCTCGCTCGTCCTCGCCGCGTCCGCCTGCGGCGGGGGTACGTCGTCGGGCGGCGGCGGTTCCAACGAGTCGCCGAAGACCCTGACGTACTGGGCATCCAACCAGGGACCGAACGTCGAGGCCGACAAGAAGGTGCTCCGCCCCGAACTCGACAAGTTCGAGAAGCAGACCGGCATCAAGGTGAAGCTGGAGGTCATCCCCTGGTCGGATCTGCTCAAGCGGATCATGACCGCGACGACCTCGGGCCAGGGCCCCGACGTGCTGAACATCGGCAACACCTGGAGCGCCTCGCTCCAGGCCACCGGCGCCCTGCTGCCGTGGGACGACAAGCAGTTCGACAAGATCGGCGGCAGGGACCGGTTCGTCGAGTCCGCGCTCGGCTCGACCGGCGAGAAGGGCAAGGACCCCGCCGCCGTCCCGCTGTACTCGATGGCGTACGCGCTCTACTACAACAAGAAGATGTTCGACGACGCCGGGATAGCGAAGCCCCCGGCGACGTGGGACGAGCTGGTGGCGGCGGGAAAGAAGATCTCCAAGGGCGGCAAGTGGGCCCTGGGCGCCGAGGGCTCCAACCTCTCCAACAACATCCACCAGGTGTTCGCCCTGGCCAAACAGCACGGCGCCGACTGGTTCTCCGCCGACGGCAAGCCCGACTTCACCAGTGACGGCGCGGTCGCCGCCGTCAAGCAGTACGTCGACTTCATGGGCAAGGACAAGATCATCGCCCCGGGCAACGCCGAGTACGCCCAGAACCAGTCGCTGAGCGACTTCGCCAAGGACAAGACGGCGATGGTGCTCTGGCAGGCCGCCGCCACCACCTTTCAGTCACAGGGCATGAAGGACGACGAGTGGGGCGTCGCCCCGGTGCCCGTCCCGTCGGGCGCGCCCGGTCAGGGCTCGTCCGTCAACTCCATGGTGGCCGGGATCAACATGGCCGTCTTCAAGGACACCAGGAACATCGACGGCGCCACGAAGTTCGTGAAGTTCATGACGAGCGACGCCGAGCAGAAGATCCTCTGCGGCAAGTACGGCTCGGTGCCCCCGGTCAAGACCGCCCAGGACGCCCCCGCCTTCAGCAAGCCCGAACTCAAGGTGTTGCGCGACACCCTCGCCAAGAGCGCGGCACCGCTGCCGCAGGTCGCCAACGAGTCGCAGTTCGAGACCGTCGTGGGCACCGCGGTGAAGAACCTCTTCGCCAAGGCCGCCGAGGGCGACGCGATCAGCACCGCGGACGTCAAGGCCGAACTCGGCAAGGCCGAACAGCAGATGACGAACTAGTGAGTGTCACACCCATGACTTCCAGCACCGTCGAGGACGTCGTCGAGGGAGGGGTCCGCAAGGCCGCCCCCGGGGCCGAGGCGCGCCCGCCGCGCCGCCCCGGGCGGCTCCGCCGGATCGGCCTGCCCTACCTGCTGCTGCTGCCCGCCCTGGCCCTGGAGCTCCTCGTCCACCTGGTGCCGATGGTCATCGGCATCTTCATGAGCTTCAAGGAGCTCACCCAGTTCTTCATCCGCGACTGGGGCGCCGCCCCGTGGGCGGGCCTCGACAACTACAAGCTGACGGTCGACTTCTCGGCGCCCGTCGGCGAGGCGCTGCTCGACTCGTTCTTCGTCACCTGCGCCTTCACCGTCCTGTCCGTCGGCCTGTGCTGGCTGCTCGGCACGGCCGCGGCCATCTTCATGCAGGAGACGTTCCGCGGGCGCGGCCTGCTGCGGGCCGTCTTCCTCATCCCCTACGCGCTGCCCGTCTACGCCGCGGTCATCACCTGGGCCTTCATGTTCCAGCACGACAACGGCCTCATCAACCACGTCCTGCACGACCAGCTCGGCATCACCGACAAGCGGACCTTCTGGCTGATCGGCGACAACAGCTTCTGGGCGCTGCTGACCGTCTCGGTCTGGAAGGGCTGGCCGTTCGCCTTCCTCATCGTCATGGCCGGGCTCCAGAACATCCCCAAGGAGATGTACGAGGCCGCCGCCATGGACGGCGCCGGGATCTGGCAGCAGGTGCGCCGCATCACCCTGCCGTCCCTGCGCCCGGTCAACCAGGTCCTGGTGCTCGTGCTGTTCCTGTGGACCTTCAACGACTTCAACACGCCGTTCGTGCTGTTCGGCAAGGCACCTGAGGCGGCGGACCTGATCTCGGTGCACATCTACCAGTCGTCGTTCAACACCTGGAACTTCGGCGCGGGTTCGGCCATGTCGGTCCTGCTGCTGCTCTTCCTGCTCGTGGTGACCGGCGTCTACCTGGCACTCACCTCACGCGGAAGGAAGGTCTCCGATGTCTGAGAGCCTCGCCCCGGCCGCGAAGCGCCGCTCCCCCATGGCGGCGCCCCGGTCCTTCCTGTGGTCCCGGCGGATCTTCCTGACCCTGCTCGCCGGTTTCGTCCTGCTGCCGGTGTTCGTGATGGTGACGAGTTCGCTCAAGCCGCTCCAGGACGTCTCGGGCAGCTTCCGCTGGCTGCCCCGCGACCTCACCATCCGTCCGTACATCGACATCTGGAAGACCGTCCCGCTGGCGAAGTACTTCATGAACTCGCTGGTGGTGGCGGGTGCGGCGACCGTCTGCTCGGTCATCGTCGCGGTCTTCGCCGCCTACGCCGTCAGCCGCTACCAGTTCCGCGGCAAGCGCGTGTTCACCGTGACGGTCCTGTCGACGCAGATGTTCCCCGGCATCCTCTTCCTGCTGCCGCTGTTCCTCATCTACGTCAACATCGGCCAGTCCACCGGCATCGCGCTGTTCGGCTCGCGCGGCGGCCTCATCCTCACCTATCTCACCTTCTCGCTGCCCTTCTCCATCTGGATGCTGATCGGGTACTTCGACTCGGTGCCCCGCGACCTGGACGAGGCGGCCCTCGTCGACGGATGCGGACCGCTCAAGGCGCTGTTCCGGATCGTGATCCCGGCCGCCGTGCCCGGCATCGTCGCGGTGGCCATCTACTCCTTCATGACCGCCTGGGGCGAGGTGCTCTTCGCCTCCGTCATGACCAACGAGACGACCCGCACCCTCGCCGTCGGCCTCCAGGGCTACTCCACCCAGAACGACGTCTACTGGAACCAGATCATGGCCGCCTCGCTCGTCGTGAGCGTGCCCGTCGTCGCCGGGTTCCTGCTGCTCCAGCGCTATCTGGTCGCCGGCCTCACCGCGGGGGCCGTCAAGTGACCCGAGCCGCGTCCCGTACCACCCACCTTCTTGCCGCCGCTGAGAGGACTTCCGTGCTCGAACCCATCGACCTCGCCGCGTTCCCGAACGACTTCGCGTGGGGCACCGCCACCTCGGCCTACCAGATCGAGGGAGCCGTCGCCGAGGACGGCCGCTCCCCCTCGATCTGGGACACCTTCTCGCACCGGCCGGGAACGATCGACAACGGCGACCACGGCGACGAGGCCTGCGACCACTACCACCGGTGGCGCGAGGACATCGCCCTGATGAGACGGCTCGGCACCAACGCCTACCGCCTCTCGGTCGCCTGGCCGCGGATCGTGCCCGGCGGGGACGGCGCCGTGAACGCCAAGGGCCTCGCCTTCTACGACCGGCTGATCGACGGCCTCCTGGAGGCCGGGATCATGCCGTCCGTCACCCTCTACCACTGGGACCTGCCGCAGGCGCTCCAGGACCGGGGCGGCTGGCCCCGGCGCGAGACCGCCGAGCACTTCGCCGCGTACGCCGCCGTGGTCGCCGAGCGCCTCGGCGACCGCGTCACGCACTGGACGACCCTCAACGAACCGCTCTGCTCCGCCTGGATCGGCCACCTCGAAGGCGTCATGGCCCCGGGCCTCACCGACCTCACCGCGGCCGTACGCGCCTCTTACCACCTGCTGCTCGGCCACGGCCTCGCCGCGCAGGCCGTACGGGCCGCGGCGCCCGGCGCGCGGGTCGGCATCGTCAACAACCTCTCCACCGTCGAGCCCGCCACCCAGCGGCCCGAGGACATCGCCGCGGCCCGGCGCATGGACGGCCACACCAACCGGTGGTGGCTCGACCCCGTCCACGGCCGCGGCTTCCCCGCCGACATGCGCGAGGTGTACGGGGTCGACCTCCCCGAGCAGCGGGGGGACGCGGAGACCATCGCCGCGCCCCTGGACTGGCTCGGCCTCAACTACTACTTCCCGGCCACGGTCACCGACGACCCCGACGGCCCCGCCCCGTACGCCCGGCAGATCCGCCGCGAGGGTGTGCCGCGCACCGGCATGGACTGGGAGGTCGACGCGGGCGGCATGGAGAACCTGCTGCTCCGGCTCACCGAGGAGTACGGCGCGCGCAGGCTCTACGTCACCGAGAACGGCTCGGCCTACCCCGACGTCATGGGCGCGGACGGGACCATCGAGGACACCGGGCGCGCCGACTACCTCGTACAGCACCTGGCGGCGTGCGCCCGCGCCGTGCGCAAGGGCGCCCCGCTCGCCGGATACTTCGCCTGGTCGCTGCTGGACAACTTCGAGTGGGCCTACGGCTACGACAAGCGGTTCGGCCTCGTCCATGTGGACTACCGCACCCAGCAGCGCACCATCAAGGGCAGCGGCCACCTCTACGCCGACATCATCCGCGCCCACCGGGGCCTGGAGGGACGCGCGGCCTGAACGCGGCGCCCGGGCACCGGTGCAGCGGGTGTTCAGGTGGCGGCCGTCTCGCCGGTGATCAGCTCGGTCAGGGCGGGCAGGCCGCCCTCGGCCAGGGCACGGCGCTGCCGGTCGGCGGGGGTGCCCTCCTGGAGCAGCCGGTGCACCAGGGAGGTCACCTCGCGGGTGTCCCCGGCCTCTTCCAGGGCCGGGGTCAGGTGGTCGAGCAGCACGCACAGCATGTCGCCCGCCTTGCGCGCCCGGCCCGACGGGTCGATGAGCAGACCGCTCAGGCCGTGCCGGGCGGCGTGCCAGTTCATGACCTGGAGCAGTTCGTGCGGGCACTCCGGCAGCGGGACCTCGGCCCGGTGCTCGCGCAGGGCGGTGGCGACGAGGGCGCGGACCAGCCCGGCGAACATCACCGCCGCATCGGCGCGGAGCTGCACATCGGTGCAGCGCACCTCGATCGTGGGGTAGCGCTCGGAGAGGCGGGCCTGCCAGTAGAGCTGTCCGGTGTCGTCGACCGTGCCGGTGTCCAGGATCGACTGGATGCGGCGGTCGTGGTCGGCGAGCGAGGTGAAGCGCGGCGGCGGTCCGCTGACCGGCCAGCGGCCGAAGATCACCGTGCGCCAGCTGGCGAAGCCGGTGTCCTTGCCGTCCCAGAAGGGCGAGTTCGCGGACATGGCGACCAGGACCGGCAGCCAGGGCCGCACCCGGCTCAGCACGGCGACGCCGGTCTCCTTGTCCGGCACCGCCGCGTGCACGTGCATGCCGTTGACCAGATGCTCGGCCACGAGTTGCGGGGCGTGTGAGCGCAGGGCCAGATAGCGGGCGTTGCGGGTCACCGGTACGGGTGCCTCCGTACGGAAGGGGGCGACCCCGGTGGCGGCCAGGCGGCAGCCGTTCTTCTCGGCCGCCGTGCCGAGCGCGTGCCGCAGCCTGAGCAGGTGGCCGCCGACCTCGTCCAGGTCGGTGCAGACGGGCGTGGCGACCTCCACCTGGGCCTGGAGCAGCTCGGGCTGGAGCTCGCCGTCCTCGGCGATGGGCCCGAGTCCGGCCGCCGCCCGCACCTGGTCCGCGAGCGGTACGGGCAGGCAGGTTTCCGGATCGAGCAGCAAGTACTCTTCCTCGACCCCAATCGTGATCATGAGTCCCGAGTACCCCCGGATCAAAGTGATTAATCGGACATGGCGCGGCCGGGCCGCCGTTCGGAACAGCGGGGTTTTTGCCCGGATCGCGCGGGGAACCCGCAGTGCCATGGACCACTCACAGGCACCCGTGCTCGACGCGCTGGCCGCGTACCACGCGGAGGGGCAGACTCCGTTCACCCCGCCCGGCCACAAGCAGGGACGTGGCGCCGACCCCCGGGTGCGCGCGGTCCTCGGGGACGCCGTGTTCCACTCCGACGTCCTCGCCATCAGCGGCCTCGACGACCGCACCTCCTCCAAGGACGTGCTCGGCCAGGCCCAGCGGCTCATGGCCGACGCCGTGGGCGCCGAGCACACCTTCTTCTCGACCTGCGGCAGCTCCCTGTCGGTCAAGGCCGCCATGCTCGCCGTCGCGGGACCGCACGAGAAGCTGCTCGTGGGGCGGGACGCGCACAAGTCGGTGGTCTCCGGCCTCGTGCTCGCGGGCATCGTGCCGGTCTGGGTGGACCCTCAGTGGGACGCCGAGCGCCACCTCGCCCACCCGCCGACGGCCGACGCCTTCCGCGCCGCCCTCGCCGAGCACCCCGACGCGCGGGGCGCCTTGGTCACCACGCCGACGCCGTACGGCACCTGCTCCGACCTCGCCGCCATCGCCGACGCCTGCCACGAGCACGGCGTGCCGCTCATCGTCGACGAGGCCTGGGGCGCCCATCTGCCCTTCCACCCCGACCTGCCGACCTGGGCCATGGACGCGGGCGCCGACGTCTGCGTCACCTCCGTGCACAAGATGGGCTCCGGCCTCGAACAGGGCTCGGTCTTCCACCTCCAGGGCCGCCTCATCCGGCCCGAGGTGCTCAAGAGCCGCGAGGACCTCCTCGGCACGACCAGCCCCTCGGTGCTCCTGTACGCGGCACTCGACGGCTGGCGTCGCCAGATGGTGCAGCACGGCCGCGCCCTGTACGACGACACCCTCTCCCTCGCCGGGACCGTACGGGCCCGCATCGGCGACATCGAGGGCATGCGCGTCCACGGCCGCGACGACTTCTGCGGCCCCGGCCGCGCGCACGACCTCGACCCGCTCCAGGTCATCGTCGACATCACCGGCCTCGGCACCACGGGCTACCGGGTCGCCGACTGGATCCGCGCGCACCACCACATCAACCTGCACCTCTCCGACCACCGGCGTACCAGCGCCCAGCTCACCCACGCCGACGACGCCGACAGCACGGAGAAGCTGATCACCGCGCTGCGCGACGTCGCCGACCACGCCGACGAGCTGCGGCCCGCGGCTCCGGTCGAGGTGCCGGACCCGGCCAAGCTCCGCCTGGAACAGGTGACGCTGCCGCGTGACGCCTTCTTCGGGCGGGTCGAGCAGGTGCCCTGGGAGAAGGCCGTCGGCCGCGTCACCGCCGAGATGCTCACGCCCTACCCGCCCGGCATCCCGGCGGCGCTCCCCGGCGAGCGGCTCAACCACGAGGTGCTGCGGTATCTGCGCGAGGGCGTGGACGCCGGGATGGTGGTGCCGGACGCGGTGGACACCGAGGTCAGGTCGGTGCGGGTGGCGGTGGAGGACTGACGCCTCGCACAGCCGACTCCTCTCACAGCCCCTGGGCCGCCTTCTCCCGGAAGGCGGCCCAGGCCCGTGCCCGCACATCGTCGCCGCTGCTGCTACCGCCGCCGCCGAGCAGGACGTCGGCCGCCGTGCACGCGAGCGCCTCGGCCGCCGCCAGCATCACCGCACGGCCGCGCGGCCCCGCCGCCGCCCGCGCGAACTCGGGCGTGTGGTCGGAGCCCTCCTGGCCCATGATGGCGACGAACGGGTGGATCGCGGGCACCCGGGTACTGACATTGCCGATGTCGGACGAGCCCAGGTAAATGCCCGGGGCGGGCTGCGACAAGGCGATGCCCGCCCGCCGAAGGTGGTGCGCGAACGCCCCGGAGAGCACCTCGTTGTCACGGAAGTGCTCGTACCTGCCGCCCACGTCCGTCACCTCCACCTCCGTACAGGTGGCCAGGGCCACGCCCCGCGCGCAGGAACCCACCTCCTCCACCAGCTCCGCCAGCGCGGTGCTCGTCCCCCCGCGCAGCCCGAAGAGCCCCTCCGCGTACTCGGGGACGATGTTCGTGGCCCGGCCCCCGTCGGTCACGATCCCCTGGACGTGTGACCCGGGCGGCAGCCGCCTCTGCACCACGCCGAGCGTGTTGAAGAGCTGGATCAGCGCGCCGAGGGCGTCGATGCCCTCCGTGGGGTTGCCGGTGGGGTGCGCGGCCCGCCCGTGGAAGCCCACCCGGAGCTGGGCGCTGGCCGTCAGCGGCGCCCACGTCCAGTCGTAGACCCCCGGATGGAACATCAGCGCGGCGTCGACCCCGTCGAACAGGCCCGCCTCGACCTCGGCGACCTTGCCGCCGCCGCTCTCCTCGGCGGGCGTGCCGACCGCCAGCAGGGTCCCGCCCGTCTCGCTGAGCGCGGCGCGCGCGGCCAGTGCCGCGCCGAGACCGGCCGCGGCGATGAGGTTGTGCCCGCACGCGTGGCCGAGCAGCGGCAGGGCGTCGTACTCCATGAGCAGCGCCACGCGTGGGTCTCGGGCCGTGACGGTGTGGTCGTGGCCCGTGTGGCCGTGGCCCGCGTGGTCGTGGCCCATGTGGTCGTGACCCATGACGTCATGGCCCGAGCGGCCGACGAAGGCGGTGGGCAGTCCGGCCGGGCCGCGCTCCACCTCGAAGCCCTCCCGTTCGAGCTCACCGGCGAGCAGGCGGGCCGCCGCGTGCTCCTCGTAGGCGGTCTCCGGTTCGCGGTGCAGCGCCAGGCTCACGTCCCAGAGCCGGCCGGCCCGCGCGGCGACCTCCTCACCGATGCGGGCGTACACGGACTCCATGGCCGGTGGCACGGCGGCGTTCGACGGCACGTCGGGGCTCCTCGGGTCGGGTGGTCCTGGCTGTTCACCCACACGTGTTCCCCGATGCGGCGGAGTACGTACCGCCAGGCGGCTCCTCCAGTGGCGGGCCGCAAGAAGCGTGCATAGAACGGGATAACGCTCACGCGCGGGGTGCGGACACCCCGCTGGAATGGAGAAGCGAAGATGGCCGCTGAGTCTTTCTCTGCCGCGCCGGAGACCTCCGGGACCGGCGAACCGCTGGTGTCGACGCCTGTTCACCATGGCACCGCGCACCTCGGCGCCCCGCCTCCACCTCCTGTCCGGCCCGCACCACGGCCGCAGGCGGCGGACGTCGGCACGGCCGGCGCACCGCCGGACCAGGCGCCGCACCACACCCCTGACATCGACATCGGCATCGGCGTGGCGCAGGAGACGGCGGCCCCCGCCCCTCCGGCACACGCGCCTGCCGCGCCGTCGGCCCCGCTCCTGTCGCCCTCGGCCTCCTCGCCCTCGGCTCCGTCGCACTCGGCCCCGGCACCCGCGGCCCCCGTAATCCCCGCCGCGGAGACGGCACAGGACGCGGACGGCGAGGCGGTGGAGGAGCTCATAC
>NZ_JASKYR010000158.1:0-13268 GCF_041028215.1 Streptomyces flavofungini | reverse complement strand
ATCAAGGGAGTTCGCATGCCGACGTCCGACTCSTACGSCGGCGGGCCCCGCCGCCGTACGCTCCTCGCCACCGGTGCGGCCGCCGCCCTCGTGGCGTCGGCCTCGGGCGGCGGCATCGCGCGGGCCACCGGGGATGCCGGGGACGCCGGACCGGCGGCCCGCGCGGCGGCGGCCGACTTCGACGCGCTGCTGGCCCGCGCCGAGGCCCAGCTCACCGGTGGTCCGTTCGACGCCGACGACCCCGATTTCGGCCGGGCGCTGAAGGCGCTCGACGCCCAGGCGTCCGCCTGGTGGCAGCAGTTGGACCGCTCGGCGGGCAGGACCGCCCTGTGGCCCGACCTCTCCCCCGCGTCCGACCCCGGCAACTTCGGCCAGAGCTACACCCGGCTGCGCACCGTCACCACCGCCTGGGCCACCCCGGGGACCTCGCTGAGCGGCGACGCGGAGGCCGCCGACGCCGTGCTCGACGCCCTGCGGTTCCTGCACGCCACCGGCTACCGGCCCGACCGCCCCGAATCCGGCAACTGGTGGTTCTGGGAGATCGGGTCGCCCCGCGCCCTGATGGACACCTGCGTGCTCCTTCGCGAGCACGTGCCCGCCGCCGACCTGGCCGCGTACGTCGCGACGGTGGCGAAGTTCTGCCCCGATCCCGACCGGCGGACCAGCATCCCCTCGCTGGCCGAGACCGGCGCCAACCGTACGGACAAGGCCGTGATCGTGGCCCTGCGCGGGCTGCTCGCGCGGGACGCGGCCACGGTGGCGCTCGCCAGGGACGGCCTGTCCGATGTCCGGGACGGCGGCAGGAACAGCCTCTTCCGGTACGTCACGTCGGGGGACGGCTTCTACGAGGACGGCTCCTTCGTGCAGCACGGCTCCGTCGCCTACACCGGCACCTACGGCAGTGTCCTGCTCGGCGGCGTCGGCCAGCTCATCGCGCTGCTCGCCGACTCTCCGTGGGCGGTCACCGACCCCGACACCTCCGTGCTGTTCGAGGCGGTGGACCGGACGTTCGCCCCCGTGCTCTTCGACGGGCTGATGATGGACGCCGTACGCGGCCGGGCGATATCCCGCGAGAAGGCGCGGGACGTCAACGACGGGGCGGCCACGCTCTCCCACATCCTCCAGCTCGCCTCCGGCGCCCCCGATCCCTACGCCCGGCGCTGGCGGGCGCTGGCCAAGGGCCTGATCCGCCGCAACCGCACCACTCCCTACACCGGCCTGGTCGGCATCCCGGCGCTGGCCCGCGCCAAGGCGGTCCTCGACGACTCGTCCGTACCGGCCGCCGAGCGGCTCACCGGGCACTACGTCTTCGCCGACATGGACCGCGTGGTGCACCGCAGGCCCGGCTGGGCCCTCGCCCTCTCGCTCTCCTCGAAGCGGATCGCCGCGTACGAGGCGGGCAACGGCGAGAACCTGCACGGCTGGTACACCGGCGACGGCATGGCCTATCTCTACGACGGCGAGGACCTCGGGCGGTTCGGCGACGGCTTCTGGGCCACCGTCGACCCCTACCGCCTGCCGGGCACGACCGTGGACACCCGCGAGCGCGCGGACATCGGATCGGGCGCCGGGACCGGCACCTACGTCCCGAGGAACGCCGTCGCGGGCGGCGCGGTCCTGGACGGCCGCTACGGCGCCGCCGCCATGGAACTGATCGCCGACGGCAGCACCCTGCGCGCCCGCAAGGCGTGGTTCTGCCTGGACAACGTGGTCGTCGCGCTCGGCGCCGGAATCAGGGCGAGCGACGGCCGCGCCATCGAGACCGTCGTCGACAACCGCGCCCTGCGCTCCACCGGACCGGCGCGGCGGCTGACGGTGGACGGACGCGGGCAGCCGGACCGCCAGGGCTGGACCGCGCGGTTCGACGCGGCGCGGTGGGCCCACCTCGAAGGCACCGGCGGCTATGTCTTCCCCGCCGCCCCGGGACGCCCGTCGGACCTCGGCCTGCACGCCCTGCGCGAGGAGAGGACCGGGAGCTGGCGCGAGATCAACACGGGTGCCGACACCGGCGGCAGCACGACCCCGGTGACCCGCCGCCATCTGACCCTGTGGCTGGACCACGGCATCTCCCCCGCGGACGCTTCGTACGCCTATGTCCTGCTGCCTGGCGCCAGTGCGGCGGCGACGGCGGTCTGGGCGGGGACGCGGCCCGTGCGGATCGTGGCCAATGACGCGACCGCCCAGGCCGTGGAGGCCCGCCGGTCCGGCCTGCTCGCCGCGCACTTCTGGCGGCCCGGCACCGCCGCGGGCCTCACCGCCTCCGGCCCCTGCACGGTGCTGCTCCGACGCGGCCCGCGCGGCATCTCGGTGGCCGTCGCCGACCCGGGCCGCACCGAAGCCACCGTCAGCGTCGAACTGCCCTTCTCCGTACGGAAAGTGGTGGAGGCCGATGACACGGTGACGGTCACTCCCGGGCGCCGCCCCGTCCTCACCGTGCGCGTCGGCGGCTCCCGGGGGCATACACACACCGCCGGACTGCTGTGACCACGGCGCCCCGCGACCGGCACGGGGCCGCCCGGACCGTCCACCGAGGAGCACCGAAGCCATGCCCGCACCGCATCTGACCCTGCCGTCCACCGACCGGGTCCGCTCCCCGCTCACCGGCTGGACCCGGGCGCACTGGGAGGCCCTCGCCGACCGGCAGCTGGCGGCGCTTGTCCCCTACGCCACGCCGGGCCTCGCCCAGTACCGCCTGCCGGGGCGGGGCAGTTGGTCGGGCGTCGTCTCGGACGGCCTCGAAGGCTACGCACGCTCATTCCTCCTGGCCTCCTTCCGGATCGCGGGTGCGGGCGGCGAGGTGGACCCCCGACTCCTCGAACGCTACGCGCGGGGTCTGACAACGGGCACCGACCGCTCCAGCGGCGAGGCCTGGCCAGAACTCACCGACTGCTCCCAGCAGATGGTCGAGGCCGCGTCGATCGCGATCGGCCTGCACGAGACCCGCCCCTGGCTCTGGGACATGCTCGACGCCCGCGTCCAGGAGCGGGTGGTCGACTGGTTCTCGGGCTTCGTCGGCGGCCGGACCTGGGACAACAACTGGCGGCTCTTCCAGGTGGTGTCCGAGCAGTTCCTCGCCTCGGTCGGCGCCCCGTACCGCCGGGCGGACATCGACGGCGGCCTGGACAGGATCGAGGACTGGTACCGCGGCGA
Source organism: Streptomyces flavofungini (assembly GCF_041028215.1). Taxonomy (GTDB): domain Bacteria; phylum Actinomycetota; class Actinomycetes; order Streptomycetales; family Streptomycetaceae; genus Streptomyces; species Streptomyces flavofungini_B. The sequence goes on along the minus strand of NZ_JASKYR010000158.1, from coordinate 10,118 downwards.
GGGCTGGTACTCCGACGGCGACGGGCGCAACTTCGACTACTACGTCGGCTGGGCGCTGCACCTCTACCCGCTGCTCTGGGCGCGGATGGCGGGCCCCGGGGGCGACGGCGGGCGCGCGAAGGTCTACCGGGAGCGCCTGAGGGAGTTCCTCACCACCTACCCCCACTTCTTCGGCGCCGACGGCGCCCCCGTCCACCAGGGCCGCTCCCTCACCTACCGCTTCGCCGCGACCGCGCCCGTCTGGATGGGCGCCCTCGCGGACTGCACGCCCCTGGTCCCCGGCCTGACCCGGCGGCTCGCATCCGGCACCGCACGGCACTTCGTCGAGCGCGGTGTCCCCGACGAGCGGGGGCTGCTGCCGCTCGGCTGGTACGGCACGTTCCTGCCCGCCACCCAGGCCTACTCGGGACCGGCCTCACCGTACTGGGCGAGCAAGGCCTTCCTCGGCCTGCTGCTCCCCGCCGACCACCCGGTGTGGACCGAGCGCGAACTCCCGCTGCCCGTCGAGGAGGCCGACCAGTACACCGCCCTCCCCGCGCCCGGCTGGCTCCTGCACGGCACCCGCCACGACGGCATCGTGCGCCTGGTCAACCACGGCAGCGACCACAACCCCCTCGAAGGCCCGGCGCAGGACGACCCGCACTACGCCAAGTTCGGCTACTCCACCGCCACCGCCCCCGAGACCGCCCCGCGCGCGTGGGAGCGTGCCGTCGACAACCACCTGGCGCTGCTCGCCCCGGACGGCACGCCCTCGCGCCGCCTGCGTGTCCACCCGCTGGGCTGCGCGGGACGCATCGCCGCCTCCCGGCACGATGCGCGGCTGCCCGGCCGGGACGACGCGGTGCCCGTCGAGACGACGAGCGCCCTGCACGGTCCGTGGGAGATCCGCGCGCACCGCCTGCGGGCACCGCACGGCACGGTGCTCCGCGAGGGCGGCCACGCCGTGGCCGACGAGACCCGGCCGCACGCCGAGCGCGGAGCGGGATGGGCGCTCACCCGGACGGCGGCGGGCCTGACCAGCGCGGTGGTCGCGCTGCACGGCTGGGGCGAGGAGGCGGACGTGGCCCGCGAGGTCGACGCGAACGCCTTCGGCCCCCACTCCGCGACGCCGTTCCTCACCTCCACCGCCGCCGCGGACGGCGACGGCGTCCACGTCACGCTGGTCGCCCTGGCCCGCGACGCGGTCCATCCCCGGGCGCTGCGCGAGTCCGTCACCTGTGCGGTGGACGCGGACGGCACGGTCCGCGTCCGGTTCCCCGACGGCACGGAACTGCTCCTGTGAACAGGCGCCCGCACCGGAGACGGATCAGATGCCGCCGTCCTCTCTCCGGTGGATCTGCCCGACCAGCTCCGCGGCCATCGTCTTGATGGTGGTCAGCCCCTCTCTGCCCCAGCGGCGCGGCTCCACGTCGACGACGCAGACCGTCCCGAGCGCCATCCCCGTACGGTCGACCAGGGGTGCGCCCAGATAGGAGCGGATGCCGATCTCGTCGACCACGGGGTTGCCCGCGAAGCGCGGGAAGTCGCGGACGTCCTCCAGGACGAGGGCCTTGCGGCGCACCACCACATGCGGGCAGTAACCGTGGTCGCGGGCCATGTAGCGGCCCACCGAGCTGCCGGTGCCGCCCGTACCGCCGTCCACGGTGTGCAGCCCGGCGAAGAACTGCCGTTCCTCGTCGATGAAGTTGACCATCGCGTACGGAGCGCCGGTCAGCTCCGCGAGCCGGCCGGCGAAGGCGTCGAGGGCCGGTTCCGGCCGTGTCCCGATGTCCAGCTCCCGCAGTCTGCGCACACGCGCGGGGGCCTCCTTGTCGACGGGGGTGAGCAGGAGACGACCGGTCGGGTCGTGCATCACGTATGGGCTCCGTAACTCGGTGCCGGGGCATGGTTGAGCAGGTGCCTCACGAGGGTGAGGAGTGTCTGGATGCCGGAACTGGAGATCCGCGCGTCGCAGCGCACCACGGGCACCTGGGGGTCGAGGTCGATCGCGGAGCGCACCTCGTCGGGTTCGTAGCGGTGGGCGCCGTCGAATTCGTTGATGGCGACGATGAAGCCCATGCCGCGCTGTTCGAAGAAGTCCACGGCGGCGAAGCAGTCCTCCAGACGGCGGGTGTCGGCGAGCACCACCGCGCCGAGGGCGCCTTCGGAGAGCTCGTCCCACATGAACCAGAACCGTTCCTGTCCGGGGGTGCCGAAGAGGTAGAGCACGTGTTCGGGATCGAGGGTGATCCGTCCGAAGTCCATGGCGACGGTCGTCGTGGTCTTGTTCTCCACGCCGGACAGGTCGTCGGTGCCCTCGCTGACCGTGGTGAGCAGCTCCTCGGTGCTGAGCGGCGCGATCTCGCTCACCGCGCCCGTGAAAGTCGTCTTGCCGACCCCGAATCCCCCTGCGACCAAGATCTTCAGCGCGGTGGGGAAGGGGTCAGAGCTGTCGTCGTAAACCATCGAGCACTGCCTCCAACAGGGAACGGTCAGTGGGGTTGTGGTAGAAGTCCGGGGCCTTCGTGGTGAGGGCCCCGCAGTCGAGGAGATCGCTGAGGATCACTTTGGTGACGACCGCGGGCAGCTTCAGCTGGGCCGCGATCTCGGCGACGGAGGTGGGTGCCTCGCACTGGCCGAGAGCCGCGGAATGCTCTGGTCCGAGGTAGCCGAGGGGGGTCGCCCCGGTGGCCATGACTTGGGAGAGCAGGTCGAGTCGGGTGGTCGGTCGGGTCCGTCCGTCGCTGACTTGGTAGGGGCGGACGAGCCGCCCCGCCGCGTCGTCGAGCCAGGGCCCGTCATGCGGGGCGGCCATGGTCAGCGCCTCATCGGCGCGGGTTCGCCGACCGGCTGCCGCGGCGCGGTGATCAGATAGGGACGCACGCTCTTGACCAGCATCGCCATCTCGTAGCCGAGGACGGCCGCGTCGGCGTCTCTGCCCGCGAGCACGGCGAGACAGGTGCCGGAGCCCGCGGTGGAGACGAACAGGAGCGTGGAGTCCAGTTCCACGACGACCTGCCGGACGTCGCCGCCGTCGCCGAAGCGGACGCCCGCGCTGCGCCCGAGCGAGTAGAGGCCCGAGGCGAGGGCCGCCATGTGGTCGGCGCTGTCGGGGTCGAGGCCGTGCACCGACTTCACGAGACCGTCGGAGGAGAGCAGGACGGCGCTGTGGGTGTGCGGCACACGCTGCACGAGGCCACTCATCAGCCAGTCGAGATCGGATACATGACCGGTCGGCGCATCGCTCGCCATGGTGGATCGACTCCTTGGTGTACGAACGTACGAAGGTCTGCCGGGGCAGAGGTGGTGGGGGGTGATCGGCGTACTCCGCTCGGCCGGTGTGTTCGGCCCGATCGGGCGTGGGGTGCTGGTCAGCCGCCTTGTCCGCTCCCGTCGTGCGGGACGTTGGCCTCGAACTCCCGCGGGGTGGGGTCTCGCGCGTCCTGCGCCTGGGCGAGGCCGATGCCGCGCTGGAACGCGGCCATGAGGCCGGGGTCGTGGCCGACGGCGTCGCTCTCGGGCCGCGGTACCGGGGAGTTCCTGAGCTGCGGCGCGAGATGCTCCTGCGCCCGCCGCTTGGGCAGCTGGGGTCTGCCGACGCGCCCGCGCACGGCGCCGTTCAGCGGGGTCGGGGGCATGCCCAGGTGCTGGGCCGCCGTCTGCCGGTCCTCGGGCCGGATGCCGGGGACGGCCTCGGCGGGTGTGGGCCGCTCCTGGCGGGCACCGCGCACGGGCAGGGGCGCCGGCCCCTCGGAGGTCCTGGTACGGGTGGCGGCGCCGGGCGCGGAAGCCTCCGCCGCGGACCGGCTCCGGGGCTGGGCCCGGGGATGCGTCTGGGTCTGGGCCTGCGCCGTCTGGGCCTCAGCCGTCTGAGTCTGCGCCGTCTGCGTCTGCGCTTGAAGCGCTACGGGCGCGGCTTCCGCCGGGGGCCGCGCCGCTACGCCGGACACGCTTCCCGCGGCGGGGCGCGCCTTGGCGGGCTCCGCCTCCTGCTCATCGCCGAGGACTTCCTGCGGCACGATCAGCACGGCCTGGACGCCGCCGTAGATGTTGGTCTGGAGCCGGACGGCCACGCCGTGCCTGCGGGCGAGCGCCGAGACCACGTAGAGCCCGATCCTGCCGTCCTGGAGGAGGCTCGCGACGTTGACCTGGTCGGGGTCGGCGAGCAGGCGGTTCATCTTGTTCTGCTCGGTCAGGGGCATGCCGAGTCCCCGGTCCTCGACCTCCACGGCGAGCCCGGCCGTCACGAGGTTGGCGCGCAGCAGGACCTGGGTGTGCGGGGCGGAGAACACCGTGGCGTTCTCGATGAGTTCGGCGAGCAGGTGGATGATGTCGGCGACCGCGTGCCCGCGCAGGGTGCCGTCGATGGGCGGCACCAGTTTGACCCGGGAGTACTGCTCGACCTCGGCGATGGCCGAGCGCATCACCTCGGTGGTGGAGACGGGGTGGCTCCACTGGCGGCGCGAGACGGCGCCGCCCAGTACGGCGAGGTTCTCGGCGTGCCTGCGGATACGGGTGGCGAGGTGGTCGACGTGGAAGAGGCCCTTGAGCATCTCGGGGTCCTCGACCTCGTGCTCCAGTTCGTCGAGGAGCGAGATCTCGCGGTGCACGAGCGACTGGAGACGCCGGGCGAGGTTCACGAAGACCTCGACCTTCTGTTCGCTGCCCGCCTGGCTGGAGAGCTGCGAGGCCTGCACGACGGCGCCGACCGCGATGTCCTGCGCGCGGCCGAGCTCGTCGGCGAGCAGGTCGAACTCGTCGCCGCCGGGACGGGTCCGCGCCGGTGTGCCGCGCGCGGGCAGCGCCTCGCCCCTGCGCAGCTTCTCGACGACTCCGCGCAGTTCGCTCTGGCCCTGCGCGGTGACGCGGCGCAGGGTGCCGACCCGGTCCCGGACGGCCCTGGCGGCGCGGTCGGCGGCCACGGCGGCGACCACGATGCCGGTGAGGCCGACGAGCGCCGCCGCCGCGAGGACGGCGAGCAGGGCGGGGCCGGGGGTGATTCCGGCGGAGCGCAGCGTGAACAGCACGGCCGCACAGGCACTGAGGCCCACGGCCACGGCGGGCAGCACCGCGATCCGCAGGAGCTGGGGCCGTATGTGGGCCTCGGGGAGTGCGGTGGCGTTGCGGCTGCCGGGCTTGCCGTGCCGGCCGCCCTCACGGCGGTCTGCGCGGGCGGCCGGTGCGCGTAGGTGCGACATCTGCGTCCTCGGTACGTTGCGACGGGGGTTCGGCGGGGCGGCCCGACTCCTCATGTGCGGCATGTTCGCGGCAGCGCCGTGCCGGCCGGCAGGTCCGTTGAGGCCATCACCGCCTCATGATCCCTGCGTCGCCCGACGGCCACACACGGTAGTCGGCAACGGAGCAGACGCGGTGGGCAGTTGACAAAGTCTGCGGACTGCGTCCCGCTCTGGTATGACCCCTCGTACAGGGGTACGAAAAAGCGCCGCCCGCTCCGGAAGGAGCGGACGACGCTTCAAGAACAGCCGTCGGGGCCTCGCCCCGTTCCGTCTCAGGCGACCGGTGCCGCCTCGGTGTCCCCGCTGTCCGCCGTCGTGGCGCGCGGCCCGGCCGCCGTGGGCACCTCGGTCCAGCCGCCCGGCGGTACGGCCGCGACGCCGCGCCACCAGGGCGCGTCCGGTACGGTGCCGCCGGGCTCGAAGGGCTGGCCCGGGCAGGGCAGGGCGATCGCGGTGCCCGCGCGACGGGCCGCCGCGAGCGTGCCCTCGCCCGGCTCCGACCAGGCGTGCGGCGCGAGGTTGAAGGTCCCCCAGTGGATCGGCAGCAGCACGCCGTGCGGCCGTCCGCCCTGGAGATCGAGGTGGGCCCGTACGCCCTCCTCGGGCGTCATGTGGATGTCGGGCCAGAAGTCCGAGTAGGCGCCGATCTGGATCATCGTGACGTCGAAGGGGCCGTGCGCGGTGCCGATGTCGCGGAAGCCGGAGAAGTAGCCGGTGTCGCCGCTGTGGAACACGCGGTGCTCGGGACCCTCGACCACCCAGGACGCCCAGAGCGTGTGCTGCTGGTTGCGCAGGCCCCGGCCGCAGAAGTGCCGGGCGGGCGTGGCCGTCAGGGTCAGACCGGCCACCTCCGCCGACTCGTGCCAGTCCAGTTCGCGCAGGCGGTCCGCGGGGACGCCCCAGCGCTCCAGGTGGGCGCCGACGCCGAGCGGTACCGCGAAGACCGTGCCGGTGCCGACCAGGGCCTTGATCGTGGGCAGGTCGAGGTGGTCGTAGTGGTCGTGCGAGATGGCGACCGCGTCGACCGGGCCGAGCGCCTCCAGGGGCACCGGCACGGGGTGCAGCCGCTTGGGCCCGGCGAAGGAGAAGGGGGAGCACCGCTCGCCCCAGACGGCGTCGAAGAGGACGCGCCGCCCGTCGATCTCGGCGAGCACGCTCGAATGCCCCATCCAGGTGATCCGCAGACCGTCGGCGGGCGGCTTCGCGATGTCGGCGAGGGTGGTGGAGTGCACCGGGACGGTGCCCGCGGGGGCGCGGCGGCCCCGCTCCTCCTTGTTGAAGTAGATCTTCGCGAATTCCAGGGTGGAGCCGGACGGCCTCGTCCTGGCCCCCACGGGGTTCTGGAAGGACCCCTCGGCCACGGAGAAGTTCGGCGACCGGCGGATCCGCGCCAGCCGCGCGCCGGCCGGGTCCGCACCGAAGGCGAGGGACCGCAGCGAGCGGAGCCCGGGAATCAGGGACCGGGACAAGGGACCTCCTGAAGGGGATGGATGGGCCTTCCCATTATGTCCACCGGCCGCGCCGCCACATCGCCCGAGTCCCCCTTGCCCGGGCGCCCGTGCGGCTCTTCGCCGGGTGCTCGTGCGGCTCCTCCCCGGGCGCCCGTGCGGCGACGCGGTCCCGTGGGCTACAGAGGCAGCAGGTCGGGGCGCTTGGCGGCCACGTGGTCGCCCGAGCTCTCGCCGCGGATGCGGCGGCCGATCCACGGCACCAGGTACTCCCGCGCCCAGTGGATGTCGTCGCGGCGCAGGTCCAGCGTGCCGCGGGGCGGCAGCGGCGGCCACACCTGGTCCGGGTCGGCGGGCACCTCCAGGCCGAGCACCTGGCCCGCGCGCAGGGCCACGCGCGTGTGCCCCTCCGCCGAGAGGTGCAGCCGGTCGCCGTCCCAGGCGCGCCGGTCCTGCACGGTCTTGAGGGACCACAGGTCGAGCACCGGGCAGCCGTAGCGGTCGGCGATCGCGCGGACGTGCATGTTGTACGTGGCGATCTTGCCGCGCAGATGCTTGAGGACCGCGACGCCGCGGGTGTCGAAGCCGGTGGTCACCATGACCGTGCCGACGGCCGACGTGAGGTCGGCGACGGCCCGCTCGAAGCGCTCGGCGACCTCGTCGGGGTCGGTGCCGGGGCGGATGATGTCGTTGCCGCCCGCACAGAAGGTCACCAGGTCGGGCGAGAGCTCCTTGGCGCGGGGCACCTGGTCCTCGACGATCTGGTCCAGGAGCTTGCCGCGGACGGCGAGGTTGGCGTACCGGAAGGTGTGCTCGGGCACCCGGTCGTCGAGCAGGACCGCGAGGCGGTCGGCCCAGCCGACGAACGTGCCGTCGGGGCCGGGGTCACCCACGCCCTCGGTGAAGCTGTCGCCGACGGCCGCGTAGGAGGTGAAGACGTTGTGGTGGATGGGGTGGTTGATGAAGGTTGTCGACTCTGCGCTCACGGAGTCACATACTTCACCTTGCTAAGTGACCTACGCCACCGTAGGGAGGGGTTGACTGACCGTGAGATAAGCCACCGGTCAAGATTCACCCAAACCCGGAATAAGCGGGAGGCGCGCGCCGTCCTGTACCGGCGGCCCGCTCACACCCGCCGCAGCCGGAACACGGCCGCGTCCAGATCGCACCGCAGGCCGGTCCGCAGCCCCCGGTGCAGCAGCACCGCGCCCCGGTGGGTCTCCCCCGTGTCGAGGCAGAGGTAGGAGGCCGCCGGATCGAGCGCGCGCAGCCGTACCGGCGCCGGTTCCTCCCCGTACCGCTGGGCCTGGAGCCAGGCGAGGACCACGGAGTCGTCGCCGCGCACGTACTGCACGGCGCTGAGTCCGCCCTCCGGAGGGCGCAGCCGGTAGAGGTCGCCGAGCTGCACGGTCGGCCGGATCTCCTTGTAGAGGGCCACCCAGTCGCGTGCCTCGGCGCGTTCGCTCTCGCTCCACCGGGTGAGGTCGCCGCCGATGCCGAGCACCCCCGCCATCGCGCTCACGAACCGGAAGCGCGGCGAGCTGACCCGCCCGTTCAGCTGGGCGTTGGGGCTGTCGGTGACCCAGGCGGCCATCACGCGCGCCGGGTGCAGCTGGCTGAAGCCGTGCTGGATGGCGAGGCGGTCCAGGGGGTCGGTGTTGTCGGAGGTCCACACCTGGTCGGTACGGGAGAGGATGCCCAGGTCGACGCGGCCGCCGCCGCCCGAGCAGGACTCGAAGGCGACGGCGGGGTGCGCGGCGCGCAGCCGGTCGATGAGGTCGTACAGGGCGCCCACGTGGGCCCAGGACGGCTCGCCCGCGCCGGGCCCCGCGGGCCGGCCCGCGTCGGTGAAGGAGCGGTTGAAGTCCCACTTCACGTAGTCGATGGGGGCGCTGTCGAGGAGGCGGTGCAGCTGCCGGTACAGGTGGGCGCGGACGTCCTCGCGGGCGAGGTCGAGGACGAGCTGGTTGCGGAACTCCGTGCGGGCGCGCCCCGGTTGGTGCTGGACCCAGTCGGGGTGGGCGCGGTAGAGGTCGCTGTCGGGGTTGACCATCTCCGGCTCCACCCAGATGCCGAAGCGCATGCCGAGGCGGTGCACCTCCTCGGCGAGCGGCGCGAGCCCGTGGGGGAAGCGGTCGGGGTTCGGCGTCCAGTCGCCGAGTCCGGTCCGGTCGTCGACCCGGCCGCCGAACCAGGCGTCGTCGACGACGAACAGCTCGACGCCGAGGTCCGCCGCCCGGTGCGCCAGGGTGCGCTGCTGTTCCTCCGCGATGTCAAAGCGGGTGGCCTCCCAGGAGTTGTAGAGCACCGGCCGTACCGTCTCCGCGCCGGGGATGACGTGGTCGCGCTGGTAGGCGTGCCAGGCGCGGCTCGCGCCGCCGAAGCCGCCGCCGCTGTACAGCCCGGCGAAGACGGGGGTGACGAGGGCGGTACGGGGCTGGAGGACGGTGACGCCGGAGTCGTCGTGGCCCACGCCGCCGGTGATCTGCACGGCCCCGTCGGGCAGCCGGTGCACGGCGATGCGCCAGGACCCCGACCAGGCGAGCGCGCAGCTGTACACCTCGCCGTGCTCCTCGCCCGCCCCCTCCTCGGCGTCGAGCGCGACCCAGGGCAGGTGCTGGTGCCCGGTGTGCCCGCGCCCGCTGCCGATGACCTGCTCGCCGTAGCCGAGGGCGGAGCGCGCGAGCCGGGACTCCGCGCCCCAGCGGCCGTGGACCTGCGTCAGGCGCCAGCCGTCGCGGACCGGGAGGGTCCAGGTCGCGGAGTCCATCCGCAGGACGTCGAGCGCGGGGGCACGGACGCCGCCCTCGTGGACCAGGACGGCGGACCGCTCGACGACGTCACCGCGCAGCCGGTAGGTGAGGCTGATGCCGAGCTGGTGCAGGGGGTCGCGGAAGTGAACCTGGAGTTCGTCCTCGCCCACCGCCGCTCCGGTGTACCGCCACTCGGTCCCGTGCACCGTGCTGTCGCGGACGGCCAGCGCGGGCCGCACGAAGCGGGGGCCGCCCGCCACGGGGTACTCCTCGCGCCCGTCCAGCGGCGACTCGAAGCCGCGCGCCGGGGGCGGTGGCCCGGCGGCGAGCGCCTCGGCGTCGCGGAGGGTGACGCGCGGGCCCCAGTAGAGGTGGAGCAGCTCGTCGCGGCCGGTGAGCCGCAGCGCGTAACTGCTGGTGGGCCCGGAGAGCAGCCAGGTACGCCCGTCCTCGCCGACCTCGACCATCACACCCCCCACGACACCGCGCACGAAGACCTGCCGCGCACCGCGAGGAGTACCCCGCGACGTGGGCGGGCTGCCGACGGWRSWCGGGCGCCGGGTGCGGCCGGGACGGCTCTTCCGCAGCGGCCACCTCGCGCACGCCACCGAGGCGGACACCGTCTTCCTCTCCTCGCTCGGCCTGCATACGGTCTTCGACTTCCGCAACGCTGCCGACCAGCGCCTCGAAGGGCCGGACGT
>NZ_JASKYR010001575.1:0-264 GCF_041028215.1 Streptomyces flavofungini | reverse complement strand
GCCCGCGACAGCTCGCCCACGAGGCGGTCCGCGTGTCCGTCGGGCAGCCCCATCCGCCGCGCCTCCTCGCGCAGGAGCGGCAGCCCGCGGGTGCCGTCCAGAAGGTTCAGAAAGCTGCCCGTGGCCGTGTCCATCGGGCCGAGCACCAAGGCGTGCGCGGGCGCCACCCCGAACTGCACGGTGCTCAGATCCCGCCAGCCGCGCCGCAGCGCGGGCTTCAGCGTCGGATGCATGGTCGTCCCCCGTCGTCCGCCCGGCGCCGCC
>NZ_JASKYR010001574.1:0-361 GCF_041028215.1 Streptomyces flavofungini | reverse complement strand
GGTCCGCCGGGTCCGCCGGGCGCAGCGGCAGGGTGACGCGGACGGTGCCGGTCCGGCCCACCCGCACCGTGCCGCCCAGCGCCCCGACCCGCGCCGACAGGCGCTCGCGTACGCCCGTGGCGGTGGCCGCCCGCGCCACGCCAGTGAGGATGAGGAGCAAGTCGGCGTCCGTCGCGTCGAGTTCGAGGATCGCCGGCCCGTGGCCGTGGCCGCCCCGACCCGCGCCGACAGGCGCTCGCGTACGCCCGTGGCGGTGGCCGCCCGCGCCACGCCAGCGAGGATGAGGAGCAAGTCGGCGTCCGTCGCGTCGAGTTCGAGGATCGCCGGGGTTTCGTCCGCCGTGGTGAGCAGTGTCTCGGCC
>NZ_JASKYR010001573.1:0-362 GCF_041028215.1 Streptomyces flavofungini | reverse complement strand
CGGGCTGCTCGCGCGGCGCACCGCCGTGGTGCGGGAGCTGACGGAGTTCAAGCGCGACGAGGAGACCGTGCGCTCCCCGGGCCGGGTGGAACAGGTCATCGCCAAGGTGCGCCGCCTCGCCGAGGAGGAGGGCATGCCCCCGGGCATCGCCGAGGCCGCCTACCGCACGCTCATCGCCGAGCTGACCGAACTCCAGATGCGACGACTCGCGGAGCGGYGGGCGGGGGCGGGCGYGSYGACGGCGCCGCCCCGCACGAGGGCAGTACGGCGGCCGACCTTGCGGGCGTCGTCGACGTGTCCTGGAACGCCGACGAGACGCTCCCCGCCGACGGCACCGCGCCCTCGCTCGCCGACGTGGCGCG
>NZ_JASKYR010001572.1:0-368 GCF_041028215.1 Streptomyces flavofungini | reverse complement strand
GGGCAGGCCGCCCACCCGGCCGTCTCCGACGCCGCCGTGGTCGGCCTGCCCGACGCGCGCTGGGGCGAGGCGGTGCACGCGGTCGTGGTGCTGCGGCCCGGCGCCCTGGTCAAGCCGCGCGAACTCCTGCTGGCCCTGCGCGGCAAGCTCGCCGACTACAAGATCCCGGGCGCCTTCCACTTCGCGGACGACCTGCCGCGCAACCCCTCGGGGAAGATCCTGCGCCGCGCGGTGCGCGAACAGCTCACCGCCCAGGCCGCCGCGACCCCGGCCCGGCTCCCGCTGCCCGCCCAGCGCCCGGCGTCGGCCGCCGCGGCCCGCCTGCCGCAGCAGCCGCAGCACACCTGTCACACCCCCTCGTACCGCAC
>NZ_JASKYR010001571.1:0-390 GCF_041028215.1 Streptomyces flavofungini | reverse complement strand
CCGTCCCTGTCGTCCTGGCGCCGCGCCCGCCAGGAACGCGCCGTCCTGGACGCCGCCCGCTACCGCGTCGCCTGGCACCCGGCGAGCACCGAGGGCGCCCCGGTCCTCGACGGCACCTGGCTCGCCGTCACCACCAAGGCGGCCGAGGACGGTTGTGACGAGGCCACCGACGTCCTCGACGCGCTGCGCGGCCACGGCGCCGTCATCGAACGCCTCGTCCTGGACGCCTCCCACCTCGACCGCGACCACCTCACCGAGACCCTGCGCGCCGCCGTCGAGAGCGCGGCGGCCGACGGCGCCCCGGGCATCAGCGGCGTGCTCTGCCTGCTGCCGCTGGCCGACCCGGCCCACCCCGACGGCCTGCCCACCGGCTTCGCCCTCGGCGTCGTC
>NZ_JASKYR010001570.1:0-401 GCF_041028215.1 Streptomyces flavofungini | reverse complement strand
AGCTCATACGGGTCGCCGTGGTCTCACGGCCCCTCGACGACGTCGCCGACCTGGTCACCCGCCTGGAGCAGACCCCCGAGGGGGCGCCGACCGCCGCGTCGGTGCTGCGGCTGGCCGCCGTCGCCCGTTCCGTGGACGACGTCACCCGGCTGGTGGAGCTGCTCGGCCCGCCGGAGCACCCCGCCGACCACATGGACGAGGCCATCCGGCACGCCGCGGAAGAGCGGCCGATCCCCGAGGTGACCCGCCTCGTCCAGCTCCTCTCGCGTCCCCCGCACGACCCGCACAGCAGCGCCGAGGCGGTGCACGCCGCCGCCACGAGCAGGTCCGTCGAAGACCTGCTCCAGCTCATCGGCAGCCTGGGCGAGCACGCTCCGGTGGTGCGGTCGACCCTGGCGGAC
>NZ_JASKYR010000157.1:0-12387 GCF_041028215.1 Streptomyces flavofungini | reverse complement strand
CTCCGGCGCTTCTCCCGGCACCGCTGTGCCCCATGCCCCGCCCCCCTTACCGTCGGTAACTGACGTGTCCGGCGCTGGAGCATACGGTCGCGTCCGGTGGGGCGGAAGGCACGGGGGTGCGTGCTCGCAACTTGGCGTGATTACGGTGCCGGGGGCGCCCCGGCGGGTGGGAAGCGCCCGACCGGCCCGGCCGTCAGCCGGTGGTCCCGGGACCGCCGAGCACATCGCCGAGGGAGTAGGAGACCGGCTCCTCCAGTTGGGCGTATGTGCAGCTCTCCGCGGAGCGGTCCGGGCGCCAGGAGCGGAACCGGGCGGTGTGGCGGAAGCGCTGCCCGTTCTCCATGTGGTCGTAGGCGACCTCGCAGACCAGCTCGGGGCGGAGCGGCACCCAGGACAGGTCCTTCTTGCCCGTCCAGCGGCTCGGCGCCCCTGGCATCCGGGCCCCCTCGTGGGCGGCCTCGTCGCCCCAGGCGGCCCAGGGGTGGTCGGCGGCGGACGCGAGCCGCAGCGGCTCCAGCTCCTCGATGAGCTCGGCCCGCCGCGCCATGGAGAACGCGGCGGCGACACCCACGTGCTGGAGGGTGCCGCCGTCGTCGTAGAGGCCGAGCAGGAGCGAACCGACGACGGGCCCGCTCTTGTGGAAGCGGTAACCGGCGACGACGCAGTCCGCCGTGCGCTCGTGCTTGATCTTGAACATGGCGCGTTCGTTCTGCCGGTAGCGCAGGTCGGGCGGCTTGGCGACGACGCCGTCCAGGCCCGCTCCCTCGAACTGCTCGAACCAGCGCCGGGCGAGGTCGATGTCCCTGGTCGCGGGCGCCACGTGGACGGGCGGCGGCACCCCGTCCAGGGCCTTGACGAGCCGGGCCCTGCGCTCCTCCATCCGGGTGTCGAGCAGGGACTCGTCCCCGAGCGCGAGGAGGTCGAAGGCGACGAAGGAGGCGGGCGTGCGCTCGGCGAGCGTCGCGACGCGGGAGGCCGCGGGGTGGATGCGCTCGCTGAGCGCGTCGAAGTCGAGATGCCCGTCCCTGGCGATGACGATCTCCCCGTCGAGCACACAGCGCTCGGGCACCCGCTCCAGCAGCGCCGCCACCAGTTCCGGAAAGTACCGCGTCAGCGGCTTCCCCGTACGGCTGCCGATCTCGATCTCCTCGCCGTCCCGGAACACGATGGCCCGGAACCCGTCCCACTTGGCCTCGTACTGCATGCCGTCCGGAATCCTCGCCACGGCTTTGGCGAGCATGGGCTGCACGGGGGGTGTGACGGGGAGGCGCATGATCCGATTCTGCGGCGCTTTTCCGCATACCGCCCGGTGTGCGCGGAATGACTGGCCCGCATAGCGTGATCCCATGGGTGAAGCGAAGGGCAAGGGCGCGGCCGTGGAGATCGACACGGGGGAGCGGAAGGTGCGGCTCTCCAGTCCCGAGCGCGTGGTCTTTCCCGAGCGCGGCTTCACCAAGCTCGACGTCGCCCGGTACTTCGTGGCCGTGGGGCCCGGCATCCTCCGGGCGCTGCGGGAGCGTCCCACGACGCTTCAGCGGTACCCGGAAGGGGCCGCCGGGGAGTTCTTCTACCAGAAGCGGGTGCCGAAGAACCATCCCGAGTGGATTCCCACCGCCACCATCGCCTTCCCCAGCGGCCGCACCGCCGACGAGATGTGCCCGACCGAGCTGGCCGCCGTCATCTGGGCCGCCCAGTACAACACCCTCACCTTCCACCCCTGGCCCGTCCGGCGCGGCGACCTCGACCACCCCGACGAGCTCCGCATCGACCTCGATCCGCAGCCCGGCACCGACTACGCCGACGCGGTGCGCGCCGCGCACGAACTGCGCTCCCTGCTCGATGAGTTCGGCGGGCTCGTGGGCTGGCCCAAGACCTCCGGCGGCCGGGGGCTGCACGTCTTCGTGCCGATCGAGCCGCGCTGGACCTTCACCCAGGTGCGGCGCGCCGCCATCGCCGTCGGGCGGGAGCTGGAGCGCCGGATGCCGGACGCGGTCACCACCGCGTGGTGGAAGGAGGAGCGCGGCGAGAAGATCTTCGTCGACTACAACCAGACCGCCAGGGACCGCACGATCGCCTCCGCCTACTCGATCCGGGCGCGTCCGCACGCCCCGGTCTCCGCGCCCCTGCGCTGGGCGGAGGTCGAGGACGCCCGGCCCGAGGACTTCGACATCGTCACCATGCCGGAGCGGTTCGCCGAGGTCGGCGACGTGCACGCGGGCATGGACGAGCGGGCCCACTCGCTCGACGCGCTGCTTGAGCTGGCGAACAAGGACGAGCGCGAGCACGGGCTCGGCGACCTGCCCTACCCGCCGGAGTACCCCAAGATGCCGGGCGAGCCCAAGCGGGTGCAGCCGAGCCGGGCCAGGCACGAGGACTGACCCGGTCGGCGGCGGTGACCCCGTAGCAGTCGGTGTCAGTCCGTGAACGCGGTCAGGACGCCGCCCAGGGACTCCCAGCCCGTGACGCTCGGGCCCCATGCCTTGCCGTCCCACCACTTGTGGGCCAGCGCGGAATCCGTGCCGCGTACGAACAGGTCGAGTCGGTTCGGCTCCCAGGAGACCGCGTGCGGTGAGCTGGTGCAGATGCCGCCCAGCGATTCCCAGCCCTTGRCGCTCGGGCCCCAKGCMTTSCCGTCCCACCACTTGTGGTGCAGCGCGGAATCCGTGCCCACCACGAACACGTCGAGCCTGTTCTGGCCCCAGGAGACGGCGACCGGTTCACTCATGCAGACACCGCCCAGGGATTCCCAGCCCTTCAGGCTGGGGCCCCAGGAATTTCCGTCCCACCATTTGTGGTAGAGCGCGGAGTCGGTGCCGACCACGAAGAGATCCAGCCGGTTCGCGCCCCAGGAGACCGCTTTGGGTTTCGACAGGCAGACCCCACCGAGCGATTCCCAGCCCTTCACACCCGGGCCCCACGCACTTCCGTTCCACCACTTGTGGTACAGCGCCGAATCGATGCCCGTCACGAAGAGATCGAGCCGGTCGGGCCCCCAGGAAATCGCTTCCGGCGCGCTCGTGCAGGTGCCGCCGAGCGATTCCCAGTCCTTGACGCCGGGCCCCCACGCGCTGCCGTTCCACCATTTGTGGAACAGCGCCGAGTCCGTCCCCACGACAAAGACGTCCAGCCGGTCGTGCGCCCACGCGAGCGCCGTCGGCGCGCTCTTGCAGACCCCGCCGAGCGATTCCCAGTTCTTGGCGCCGGGCCCCCACGCGCTGCCGTTCCACCACTTGTGGAACAGCGCCGAGTCGGTGCCGGTCCCGAAGACGTCGAGCCGGTCGGACTCCCACGACACCACGGGCCCCGACGCGGGCGAGGGCCCGTACATCGCGTGCACGGCGGCGATGTCGTCGGTGCTCAGGCCGCTGCGCTGGCCGATGGTCACGCCCTGCACGGTCGGCACGATGGTGTCCTGGCCGTTGCTGGAGAAGGCGTCCCGGGGATAGTGCATGATCGAGCCGTAGTCGTACGGGCCGACGTCGTCGCCGTCGGTGATGTGCTGGTCGAAGTTGTGCTCGAAGCCCTGCGTGATGTTGGCCCAGACGATCGTGACGAACTGGTCGCGGTCCTCACGGCTCTGCTCGTGCCACAGACCGACCGCGTGGCCGATCTCGTGGATGCAGTTGCCCGTCGAACAGCCGGTGGCCAGCGTGATGTTCTGGCCGCCGCCCTGCCGGCCCACGAACGACGAGCAGCCGCCGCCCGGCACGAAGCGCACGAAGTCGGGGTACCGCGCCTGGTTGGCCGGGGTGCGCAGGACGAAGCGCATACGGGTGCGCGCGTGCCAGTGCGCGATCGCGTCCGTGACGCGCTGCTGGTTCGGCAGATTGCCCGCGATCTCGTAGGGGACGAGAGCGTTGGGCCAGCGGAACTGCTTTCCCGTGATGACGACCGCCGACTGCGGTGCTTTCCCCTCCGACTCCGCCTGGAGTTCGGCGGTGCGGCGCTCGACTTCCGCGACCGTACCGAGCACGATGTCGCCCTCGAATACCGCGAGCCCCTCGATGTCCACGTACTGCACCGGCTTCGTCGTAAAACTCGTGCCGTCGATCAGACCGGTCTTCTTGTCCCGGGAGGAGCGGAACTCCCCGTGTCCCTCACCCGCAACTCGCGACTCGGAAGCAGCCATCCCGTCTCTCCCCTCTGCTCCGGCTTCCCGCCCCGCCGCGAACGGCGCTAATTTGCGGAAATCAGTGAGGAAACTAGTGGGGTACAACACGACCAACAAGGGATGGGCGAGCGTATGCGCAACGTAGAAATCGCTGTCCGTCTCGCGCCGGGCGCAGCGCCCCCGCGAGGAACCGTGACCCTGCGCGCCCAGGTCGAGGAGATCGCGGCGGCGGACGCGCCCTCCCGCGTCGTCGCGCGCACCGCCGAGCGCGGCGTCGACCTCACCGCGCCCCCGCGGCTGAGCATCGAGGTGCCGCCGCCGGACCCCCGGGCGCGCTACACGGTCCGGGTCCACGCCGATGTCGACGGCTCCGGAGCGGTGGCCCCGGAGGACTTCGTCTCGGTGCGCGGCAACCCGGTCCTGACGCACGGCAGTCCGGACGCGGTGGCGGTGGAGGTGCGCCCGGCGGGCTGACACGCGGGGCGCCCCCGCCCCGGGTGAGCGGGACGGGGGCGCCGACGTGGGCCGGGCGGACCGGCACCGATGCGTGCCGGGCAAACCGGCACCACCGCGGGACCGACCGAGCGGCTGCTACAGCTCCTTGATCCTGATGTCCCGGTAGGAGATCACGTCCGTGACGCCGTGCACCTGGACCCCGACGTAGCCGGACGAGTAGCGCCGTCCGTCCGTGCCCGGGTCGTCGCCGCGCGGGGGCGTGAAGGACTGGCCGCCGGTGTTGTCGAACTCGTTGATCAGGACGCCGTTGCGGTAGATCGAGTAGTGCTGGTCCACCACCTTGACCTCGTAGTCGTTCCACGTGCCCTTCGGGGTGACGCCCGCACCGGCGAGACCCACCCGGTCGAAGCCGTAGACCGACCCCGTCTTGTACATGTCGCCGTCGGGCTTGTCGAGCGCCTGGATCTCGTGCCCGTACTTGATGGCGACCCACTCCGGACGCGACTCCTCGGGGTGGTCGTGGACCTGCGGGAAGCGCACGAACACACCTCCGTTGGCGTTGCCGTTGCCCGGGGCGTCGTCCCGCCACTGGAGCTTCAGCGAGAAGTCGCCGTACTTGCGCTCGGGGAACCAGAGCATGCCCATGCCGTCGACGGTGGTGCTGCTCGTGATCGAACCGTCGGCGTTGAGACCGAACCTGCCGCCGCCGACCTGCTCCCACTTGTCCAGGGACGCCTGGGTGCCGTCGAAGATCTTGCGGTAGCCGTCGGTCTGGCCCGGCTTGCCGATGCCGGACTCCTTGGCCGCCTTGTTGATCTTGTTGTACTCGCGCTTGTCGATCTCACCGTCCTTCCTGAGCTTGTCCGTGACGGCCCTGACGTGCTTCAGGAAGAGCGCGTGGGAGGTCCACTCCTTCTCGTCCTCGATCAGCTCGTTGATACGGCAGCGGCTGTTGGTCACCCGGTTCGGGATGCCCGTGTCGACGGTGCCGACGAAGACCGTGAGCCGCTCGTCGAACTCCGCGCAGTCCGGCGCGGGGACGCCGCCGCCCTGGGCGACGGTGAACGCGACGTCCTTGGCCGCCGCCGTGTTGCCCGCCTTGTCGCTCGCGCGGTACGCCACCGTGTGACGGCCCACTCGGTCGACGGTGACCGGGCCGGTGTAGGCGAGGTAGGGACCGCCGTCGAGGGAGTACTCGACCTTGTCGACCCCCGAGTCGGCGTCGGTCGCGGTGACCGTCACCTTCGCCTTGCCGACGTACGCCCCGTCGGAGTTCTTGGTCCCCTCGACCTTCGCCGAGGTCTCCGGCGGCGTCCTGTCCTGGACCGGCGGCGCGACCACGGTGAACTCGACGGACTTCTCGGCGGCGGTGTTGCCCGCCTTGTCGGAGGCGCGGTAGCGGACCTTGTGGGTGCCCACCGCGTGCACCATGACGGGGGCGCTGTACGTGGTCCAGGCGCCGTCACCGACCGCGTACTCGATCCTGTTGACGCCGGAGCCGGTGTCGGACGCCGTCACCGTGACCGTCGCCATCGACAGGTACTGCCCCTGGTCGTTCTTCTCGCCGCTCACCGTGGCCGAGGTCTCCGGGGGCGTCTTGTCGTCGCCCGAGGGCGCGACCACCTTGAAGTCGGCCGCCTTCTCCGCCGCGACGTTGCCCGCCTTGTCGGAGGCCCGGTAACGGATCTTGTGCGTGCCCACCTGGTCGACGACCACGGGCGCGGTGTACGGCTGCCAGGCGCCGTCCGCGCCGACCGCGTACTCGATCCTGTCGACGCCGGAGCCCTCGTCCTTCGCGGTGAGCGCCACCGTCGCCGAACCGATGTACGCGCCGTCGGCGTCGGTCTGGCCCTCCACCTTCGCGGAGACCTCGGGCGCGGTGGTGTCCTCGCCGCCGCCCTCGGTCACCACCAGGATGCCCTGCATCGACCCGTGGCCCGGGATCGTGCAGTGGTAGCGGTAGCGGCCCGGGGTGAGGGTGACCTCGGCGGTGTGCTTGCCGCCCTGGTCGTCGTTGGGGTTGGCCAGGATGTTCAGCGAGACGTCGTTGTTGTACTCCGGGTCGGAGGTGTCGAAGGTCAGCGTGTGCGGCATGCCGGTGGTGTTGCCGGTCGCCTCGCTGTTCTCGAAGACGATCGTCGTCGCGCCCGCGACGGCCGTCGTGGGCGCCGACTTGTACTTGGTGATGTCGTTGTCGGCCGTCCAGGTGAGGGTCTGCGCCCGCGCGGAGAGCCCGGTGTTGTCGGGGCGCGCCACGGCCGCCGTCGACGTCAGGCCGAGCACCATCAGGAGCGCGGCGAACAGCGCCGTGAACAGTCTTCGTCGCTGGGCGGACGGCAGGGACCGCGCGGTCAGCGCCGTCCTCGTGGTCCGCTGGGTCGGGGAACGCATCATCCCGCCTTCCTGGCCAGGTCTCCGGCGGCCGGGGTGGCCGCCTTGCCCTTGTAGGTCACGCGCCACAGCGCCGACTTGGAGTCCGAGGTGAAGAAGCCGCGTCCGTAGTCGAGGACGTACAGCGAGCCGTCCGCCGCGAACTTCCAGTCCATGAGGTTCTTGATGCCGTCGTTGCCGATCGGAATGATCTTCTTCAGTGACTCGGCGTGCACCGGCAGGCCGCCGCCGCCGACCGTCTTCGGGTCGGTCACCACCGCGTGCCGGGGCTGGTCGGCGTCGTAGAAGTCACCGACGAACCACTTGCCGTCCCAGTACGAGGGCCACTTGACGGCGCTGGTGCTCGCCGTGTCATAGCGGTAGACGGGGCCGTTCATCGTGGCCTGGCCGCCGCCCTTGAGCCACGGCAGGAGCGTCTTCTGCTCCGCCGTCTTGTAGCTCGGCACGCCCTTGGCGTCGCGGGGGTAGTCGACGCCGCCGCCCTGCGGCGAGTACCAGATGTTGTTCGGTTCGGCCGGCGGGATGTTCACCAGACCGTCGTTGTTCGGCGACTCGTTCTTGAGGTTCTTGCAGTCGTACCAGCCGAGCGGCTTCGTCGGGTCCGGCAAATTGCGGTCGCGGTAGGGCTGGTTGTTGCCCATGCAGTACGGCCAGCCGCGGTTGGAGGCGTGGGTGATCGCCGCGAAGGTGTCGTACTTGGCGGGGCCCCACGTCGTCGACGGCGCGCCCGCGTCCGGGCCGACCCAGCCCGCGTACAGCGTGTCGGTCTTCTTGTCGACGGAGATGCGCGCCGGGTTCCTGACGCCCATCACGTAGATCTCACCGCGCGTCTTGCCGCCGCCCTCGTCCGGCTCCTTGCCGGTGAAGAGGTTGCCCGAGGGGAGGGTGTACGTGCCGTCGGGCTCGGGGTGGATGCGCAGGATCTTGCCGTTGAGGTTGTTGGTGTTGCCCGCCGTGCGGCGCGCGTCGGCGAAGGAGACGCCCTTGAAGCTGGGCTGCGGGTTGTTGCCCGAGTACCCGTCGGAGAAGCCCGAGGAGTTGTTGTCACCCGTCGCGATGTAGAGGTTGTCCTTGGAGTCCCAGGCCATGCCGCCGCCCGCGTGGCAGCAGCTGTGGATCTGCACCGGCCACTTCAGGAGCACCTTCTCGCTGCCCATGTCGAGCTTGCCCGTGCCCTGGTCGTAGGTGAAGCGGGAGACGTACCGCTCGGCCATGTGCGTCTCGCGGTTGATCTTCGAGTGGGGCGTGTAGTGCAGGTACACCCACCCGTTCCGCTCGAACTTCGGGTCGAGCTCGATGCCGAGGAGGCCCTCCTCGACCTTGGTCAGCTCATCGCCGCCGCCCTTGTTGCCGAAGACGGTCAGACCGCCCGCGAGCGTCGACTTCCCGGTCTTGGGGTCGTAGACGTGGATCTCGCCCGTGCCCTTGCCGATGTCGGGGTTGTTCCAGTCGGTGATCACCGGCTGGGAGGAGTCGGCGCCGCCGCGGCCGATGTGGAAGACCTTGCCGTCGGGCGCGGTGACCAGGCCGTGCGGCTCGCCGATCTGGTCGTTCCTGCCCGGCTGGTTGGCCTGGGTGAGGCGCTCCGCCTTGTAGTTGGCGGTGATCGTCGACTGGCAGTCGGCCCGCGCGATGCGGGTGGTCCACAGCAGGGCGCCGCGCAGGTGGGTGCGGAAGTCGGTCTCGTCGTACGAGGCGGCCGTGCCGCCCATGCCGGTGTAGAAGGAGCGGCCGCCGTCGTAGTCACGGCACCACGACACCGGGTGGTCCCACCCGTTCTTGCCCGTGCCCGGCTGGTAGGTCGACTCCCGTACGCGGGCGACCGTGTGCACGTCGCCCGAAGGGTTCTTCGTCCAGTTCAGCCACTTGTCGGGGCGCTTCCACTCCAGCGGGAGATCCTTGGTGGCCGGGTTCTCGCGGTCGCCGACCTCGACGGTGGCGCGCTGGACGTTCGTGGGGCTCGCGTCCGCCGGGCGGGCGCCGATCAGGCCGGTGAACCAGGAGGAGTACGGCTCGGCGCGGGCGGCGTCATGGATGCCGAGGAAGCCGCCGCCCGCCTCCATATAGGCCTCAAGCCCGGCTTCCTGCTCGGCGTCCAGGACGTCGCCGCCGCCGGTGAGGAAGGCGACGGCGTTGAACTTGCCGAGCCGCTTCTCGCTGGTGAAGACGGATGCGTCGGCCGTCGCCACGATCTTGAACCGCTGGGCCTGGGGGCCCGTCTGCCCGATCTTCTCGATGGCCTCGATCCCGGCGTTGACGACGGGGGACTCGTCCCCGTCCGCCGCCGAGCCGTGGAAGACGAGCACCTTGACGTCGGAGCCGCCGGGCGGCGATGGAAGGGACATCGTTGTCATGGGCGGTTCCGGGTACGGCCGCGCGGAAGCGGCCTGCGCCGAGAGCGCCCCGGCGACCATGGCCCCGGAGAGCAGCGCGGCGGCCCACGCCCGGGTGGAGCGCCTCGGTCCGCCCCGTCCTCCGCTCGATCTCCGTACGGCCAACCCTCGTACGCTCAAGGGCCTTTGATGCGGTGCGAGCCGCATGAGTACACCCACCCCTCGTCGGTCACATCAACAGCGCCGACGAAGCTAGACCTCTTTTCGCCAGTCGCCAATAGGTATCACCGGGATGGCACGAACTTTGTCCTGAGTGTGGATAAACGAACGGCCGGTCGTTACCGTATGGCCGTCCCCGGGGCCTCCCGCGCCCCGTCAGTCTCCGTAGGGCAGTGGGGAGTTCAGCATGGGTGGACGCGGCATGGCGAGATTCCGATCGGCCTCTTCCGGCCTGGACAGGCGGAGCTTCAACAAGAAGATGCTCGCGGGCGGGGCACTCGCCGCGGCCGGGGTGACATCGTTGTCGATGGTGAACGCGCCCGACGCGAGCACCGCCGAGTCGCCGCCGAGGACCGCGCCCGCGGGCGGCGAGGTCAAGCGCATCAAGATGTACGCGGAGAAGCTCCCCGACGGGCGGCTCGGGTACGGCCTGGAGAAGGGCAAGGCGTCCGTCCCCGGCCCGCTCATCGAACTCAACGAGGGCGACACCCTGCACATCGAGTTCGAGAACACCACCGACGCCGACGCCAGCCTGCACGTCCACGGCATGGACTACGAGATCTCCAGCGACGGCACCCGGCACACCAACAGCCACGTCGAGCCGGGCGGCAAACGCACCTACACCTGGCGCACGCACGCACCGGGGCGCCGCAAGGACGGCACCTGGCGGCCGGGTACGGCGGGCTACTGGCACTACCACGACCACGTCGTCGGCACCGACCACGGCACCGGCGGTGTCCGCAAGGGGCTCTACGGAGCGCTGATCGTGCGCCGCAAGGGCGACCTGCTCCCCGACAAGACCTTCACGATCGTCTTCAACGACATGACGATCAACAACAAGTCGGGCCACGACGCCCCCAACTTCGAGGCCACGGTGGGCGACCGGGTCGAGTTCGTCTCGATCACGCACGGCGAGTACTACCACACGTTCCATGTGCACGGTCACCGCTGGGCGGACAACCGCACCGGCATGCTGACGGGTCCCGACGACCCGAGCCAGATCCTCGACGACAAGATCACCGGGCCGGGCGACTCCTTCGGCTTCCAGGTCATCGCGGGCGAGGGCGTGGGCGCCGGGGCGTGGATGTACCACTGCCACGTCCAGAGCCACTCCGACATGGGGATGGCGGGTCTGTTCCTGGTGAAGAAGGCGGACGGGACGATTCCCGACTACGAGCCGCACCATGCGGTGAAGTCGTCGAAGTCGTCGGGGCCTTCGAAGTCTTCGGAGTCCTCGGAGACTTCGGAGTCTTCGGCGGAGCACCACCACTGACGCGGGGCGGCCGCGAGGCCGACCAGGGACGGCGCCCTCACTCTCCCAGGTCCGGGTGGCGGTGGGTCAGTTCCGTCCGGTTGCGCACGCCGAGCTTCCGGTAGGCGTTGCCCAGGTGGAACTCCACCGTCTTCGGACTGAGGAAGAGCGCCGACGCCACCTCCTTGTTGGCGGCGCCCCGGACCACCGCCTGCACCACCCGGAACTCCTGCGGGGTCAGCTCCGCGTCCCGGCCCGCGGGTTCCCGTGGCCGTACGGTCTCGCCGGTCGCCGCCAGCTCCCCGCGGGCCCGCTCGGCCCAGACGGCGGCCCGCAGCCGGACGAAGTCCGCGAGAGCGGCCCGCAGTTGCTCCCTGGCCCGGATCCGCTGCCGGGCGCGGCGCAGCCGTTCCCCGTACACGAGCCGGGTACGGGCCGTCTCCAGTGGACACGGCAGTCGGGCGTGCAGAGCGAGCGCCCGCTCGAAGCACGCCGTCATGCCGGTGTCCGGGGTCATGCCTGTGTCCGGGGCGAGCAGTCCCCGCAGCCGCCACGCGATCGCCGCCTGGAGCGGGAGCTGCTCCCGCCCCGCGTGGTGGGCGAGGTCCGCCAGCATCCGGCGCGACGGCGTGCTCCCCGAGCGGATCACCGCCTCCACGGCGTCGAAGCCCGCGTCGATCAGGCGGTCGGGGTCGTCGGCGGGGGTCGAGACGGCACCCTCGCGCAGGCTGCGCAGGGCGGCCGGGGCGTCGCCGAGGCTGAGTTCGAGGTGGCCGAGTGCCCGGGCGGCGTCATGCGGGTAGTCGGTGCCGGGACGGCGCAGCGCGATCGCCGCACCGGCGTGCGCACGGCAGTCCCGTACGTCGCCCCGTACGGCCTCGACATGGGCCAGGACGCCGAGGGACAGATACCGCCACAAGTGGTTGTCGGAGAACCCGGCCAGCTCGACGGCCTCCGTCGCCGCCGCGAGCGCCGCGTCGGTGCGGCCCGCGAGGAGTTCCGCGCGGGCCGAGGCGTACAGCGCGAAGGGCAGTACCCCGAGCGCCCCGGAAGCGCGCAGCCGCTCGACGAGGGCGCGGGCCGTACGGCGCGCCACGGAGTGGTCCCCGGTCCACACCATGGCCATCGCGCACAGCGCGACGTACTCGACGGGCGGCGGGCTGCCCGGGAAGCCGCGCTCCGCCTCGGCCATGGAGGACCGCAGCCGCTCCCTGCCCGCGACCCCCTCGCCGAGGTAGAGCAGGGTCAGGCCGTGCACGACGCCGGTGATGCCGGGCATGGCGCCATCGGCCAGCTTCGCCGCCCGGCCCGTCGCGTCGAGCGCGCCGCCCGGATCGCCCGCGAGCAGCGACGCCAGCGCGGCGTCGGTGAGCAGCTCGGCGCCTCGGGAGGGGCACCGGTCGCGCACGGCGTCGGCGGCGCGCGTCGCGCACCGCACGGCCCGTTCCGGATGTCCGGTGAACATCTCGGCCCTGGCGAGCCCCGCGTCGATGTCGGCACGCGACTCCGGGGTCTCCGCCAGCGGGGCGGCGGCGTGGAAGAGCGCGCGGGCGCGGGCGCTGTCCCCGCCGAGCAGGGCGTCCCGTGCGGCCTCGGTCAGCCGCCGGGCCCGGTCGCCCGCCCGC
>NZ_JASKYR010001569.1:0-413 GCF_041028215.1 Streptomyces flavofungini | reverse complement strand
GTCCACGAGGAACTCCGCGTCCGCGTCACCCAGATCCGCCGCCCCCAGCGCGGCGGCGGCCGCCGCGACGTCCCCCTCCGCCTCGACGGAGTCGACATGCACGGCGGCGGCCTTGGCCAGCGGCAGCGCGGCAGCGAGCCGCACCTCGCCGCCTCCTCGATGTCGTCGGAGACGTACCACTCGCGCAGCGCGGGCGTCACCGCGTAGGCGACCAGCGGCCCCGGCCCCAGCTCGCCCGCCTTGTGCGCCTCGGCGAGCCGGGGAAGGGTCAGGGGAACGTAGACGCGCATGGAGAGACCGCTTTCGCTCACGTCCGCACGAGGCGGACCCGGGGCCCGCCCGAAGCGGACCCGTAGCCGTGGAAAGGACCCCCAGGATACGTCCGAGGGTCCCCTATCGAGCTGCCCCCATCC
>NZ_JASKYR010001568.1:0-587 GCF_041028215.1 Streptomyces flavofungini | reverse complement strand
GGACTCATCGACCCCCTCGACGACATCGCCGACCTGTGCGCCGCCCACCACGCCCGCCTCCACATCGACGCCGCCTACGGCGCGGGCCTGATCTTCAGCGACGCCCGCAAACACCTCCTGCACGGCCTGAACCGCGCCGACACCGTCACCCTCGACCGGCACAAACTCGGCTGGCAGCCCGCCGCCGCCGGACTCCTGSGCGTACGCGACCCCGCCGACCTCACCCCACTCACCCACAGCGCCGCCTACCTCAACGCCGACGACGACACCGAAGCGGGCCTGCCCGACCTCCTCGGCCGCTCCCTGCGCACCACACGACGCCCCGACATCCTCAAGATCGCCGTCACCCTCAAGGCCCTCGGCCGCCAAGGACTCGGCACCCTCGTCGACCAGGTCTGCGACCGGGCGCAGGAGTTCCCCCCCCTCATCGACAAGCCCGTCCTCTTCAGGCCCACCGACGCCGACGAGAACCACATCGCCCACATCCGCAGAGCCCTCCTCACCGAAGGCACCGCCGTCCTCGGCCGCGCCGACCTCGCCGGACGCCGATGGCTCAAAGCGACGCTGCTCAACCCCCACACCCGGAC
>NZ_JASKYR010001567.1:0-646 GCF_041028215.1 Streptomyces flavofungini | reverse complement strand
GTACTCCTCGCGCCCGTCCAGCGGCGACTCGAAGCCGCGCGCCGGGGGCGGTGGCCCGGCGGCGAGCGCCTCGGCGTCGCGGAGGGTGACGCGCGGGCCCCAGTAGAGGTGGAGCAGCTCGTCGCGGGCGGTGAGCCGCAGCGCGTAACCGCCGCGCGAGGGTCGGGCCCCGAACCCATGTCGTATCGTCGACAACGACCCACCGGCGAGCGACGCCGGCCGCACCGGAGCCCGAGGAGAGCACGTGACGCAGCAGGTCCCGTCGACAGAGCCCGAGCTTGCCGGGGTGCGCAACTTCCGCGACGTGGGCGGGCTGCCGACGGTGGACGGCCGCCGGGTCCGGCCGGGACGGCTCTTCCCCCCCCCCCCCCCCCCCCCCCCCCCCCCCCCCCCCCCCCCCCCCCCCCCCCCCCCCCCCCCCCCCCCCCCCCTCGACTTCCGCAACGCTGCCGACCAGCGCCTCGAAGGGCCGGACGTGGCGCTGCCCGGGGTGCGGAACGTGAACCTGCCGCTGAGCGACCCGGCCGACGGCGCCGAGTTCTGGAAGATGGTCCGCGACGGCGACCTCGACCAGCTCCGGTCCATCCTCGCCGACGGCAAGGGTGCCGAGCGGATGACCGCCTCGTACCGCACGATCATCAGGGAC
>NZ_JASKYR010001566.1:0-329 GCF_041028215.1 Streptomyces flavofungini | reverse complement strand
GGGGGGGGCCCACCTCTCTTGGGGGCTCCGGTGTGGCGGCTCAGTACCAGCCGTTCGCCTGCCAGTGGGCCCACGCGCCGGTCGGGCTGCCGTAGCGGTCGTTCATGTACTTGAGGCCCCATTCGATCTGGGTCTCGGGGTTGGTCTTCCAGTCGGCGCCCGCCGAGGCCATCTTCGAGCCGGGGAGGGCCTGGACGAGGCCGTACGCGCCGGAGGAGGAGTTCGTCGCGCTGGGGTTCCAGCCGCTCTCGTGCGAGACGATCTTGTCGAACGCGGCGAACTGCGCCGGGTCCTTGATCTTCTGCTTGGCGATCGCCTTGGCGGACGCC
>NZ_JASKYR010001565.1:0-347 GCF_041028215.1 Streptomyces flavofungini | reverse complement strand
ACCATGGCGAACGACGAGACCATGCCGGAGCTGCGCGTCGGCATCGCCTTCGGCACGGTCACCACGCGCATGGGCGACGTCTTCGGCACCACGGTGAACCTCGCGAGCCGCTTGACCTCGATAGCGCCCAAGGACGCGGTCCTGGTGGACGGCGCGTTCGCGGAGGAACTGAAGCGCGCGGGCGACGCGCCCGCGTCGGAGACGGAGGCCGCGGAGGCGGTGGCGGCAGCCGAGAAGGAGGGCGAGGAACCGCCCTCCTACCGCTTCGCCCTCCAGCCGATGTGGCAGCGCCCCGTACGCGGCCTGGGCGTCGTCGAACCGTGGCTGCTGGCCCGCCGGGGCTGAAC
>NZ_JASKYR010001564.1:0-364 GCF_041028215.1 Streptomyces flavofungini | reverse complement strand
CGACTACGAACCCGCGATTTTTGCCGTTCACCGTGGCCAACGGCGATGTGGCGTCCACCACGCTGCTCTACGGGTTCGGGGCGCCGGTACGGGTGCGACTTCCGGCCGAGAAGGACATCTTCGCCGGAAAAATCGCGGGTTCGTAGTCGCGTACGGCTGGTGGAAATGGTCCGTCCGTGCCATGCGCGGTGTGTAGGCCGCTCCCTACTCTAGGAAGTCGGTGCCGCGCCGGACGGGACGGGGCGCGGGCCGTGCGGATCAGGAAGAGGTGATGAACGTGGCTCCGATGCGTGGTGGTACGGCGGTTCAGGACCACGTCGCCCTCGCCGAGATCGAGCTCTGCGGCGAACTCATCATTGCGGCG
>NZ_JASKYR010001563.1:0-456 GCF_041028215.1 Streptomyces flavofungini | reverse complement strand
GCGCCGGTCCCGATCCGGCGGCGCGGCGGGCCCCTGGCCCTTTGTCGGCCGGGGCGGTCAGGCCGCCGCCAGGCGCTCCGCCTCGACCACGACGTCCGCCAGGCTGTCGACGACGGGGACCCCGGCGCCTGCGGGCGAAGGCGCCGGTCCCGATCCGGCGGCGCGGCGGGCCCCTGGCCCTTTGTCGGCCGGGGCGGTCAGGCCGCCGCCAGGCGCTCCGCCTCGACCACGGCCTCCGCCAGGCTGTCGACGACGGGGACCCCGGCGGCCCCCCCCCCCCCCCCCGGTCCCGATCCGGCGGCGCGGCGGGCCCCTGGCCCTTTGTCGGCCGGGGCGGTCAGGCCGCCGCCAGGCGCTCCGCCTCGACCACGACGTCCGCCAGGCTGTCGACGACGGGGACCCCGGCGCCTGCGGGCGAAGGCGCCGGTCCCGATCCGGCGGCGCGGCGGGCCCCTG
>NZ_JASKYR010001562.1:0-633 GCF_041028215.1 Streptomyces flavofungini | reverse complement strand
CTTGATCATTTTGGTGTTGGCGGGCAGCACCTCGGCCGCGAASMSCCGCCTGGCGCAGCAGGGCCGACACGGTGGCGTGCGGCAGCCGGGTGGCCTGTACGGCGTGCCCGGTGGGCGCGATGCCGCTGTGCCGGGCGCCCTGGACCACGACGAGCGGCTTGGCGGTCGCGGCCCTGCTGCGCCAGGCGGGTGTCATCCGCGTGGACACCGTCACGGAGATGGTCGACGCCGGACTGCTGCTCGCCGGGCAGCCGCTGCCGTCAGGGCCGCGGGTGGGCATCCTCGGCAACTCCGAGTCGCTCGGGCTCCTCACGTACGACGCGTGCGTCGCGGACGGACTGCGGCCGCTGCCGCCGCGCGATCTGACCACCGGCGCCACCCCGGCCGACTTCCGGGCGGCGCTCGCCGAGGCGCTGTCGGACGACGGGTGCGACGCGGTGATCGTCAACGCGATCCCCTGGGTCCGTGAGGACGGGCGATCGGCCGACCCCGAGACGCTGGCCACGGAGCTGCGGGCGGCGGCCGCGGGCTGCCCCGCCAAACCCGTCGCCGTGGTGCACGTCGAGCTCGGCGGCCTCGCCGAGGCCCTGTCCGCCGCCACGAGCACCCGCCCGGACGCGCGGGGCCGGGGCC
>NZ_JASKYR010001561.1:0-323 GCF_041028215.1 Streptomyces flavofungini | reverse complement strand
AACAGATAGGCGCTGTACTCCACGGCGTCCCGCACCTTGCCGCCGAGCAGCGCGTGCACGGGCAGGCCGAGCGTCTTGCCGAGCGCGTCCAGGCAGGCGACCTCGAACCCGGAGACCACGGAGAGGCGCAGCTTGTCGGCGGTCTGCACGCCCCCCCCCCCCCCCCCCCCCCCCCCCCCCCCCCCCCCCCCCCCCCCCGCGACCGCCGTCCACGGCGATCCCGTCCGCACACATGAACAACCCGTTCACATCACTGACCGACCGCCCCACGATCCGCTCGCCCAACGGCCGAGCGATCTCCAGATACTTCCCGTCCCCATAGG
>NZ_JASKYR010001560.1:0-370 GCF_041028215.1 Streptomyces flavofungini | reverse complement strand
CCTGCGCTTCCGCCACGCCGGGACCTACGCGGAGCTCTCCTACACCGGCCTGCGGGACGCCGCCCGCCGGGTCGGCCGCGCCCTGCTCGCCCTCGGCACCGCCCCGGGCGACCGCGTGGCGATCCTCGCGGAGACCCGCCCGGAGTGGACCTGCGCCCACTTCGGCACGCTGGCGACGGGCGCGGTGGTGGTCCCGGTCTACCCGACGGCGGGCGACGAGGAGCTGGCCTGGGTCCTGACCGACTCCGGCGCACGGGTGGTGATCTGCGAGAACACCACTCAGGCCGCAAGGATCGCCCGCCTGGGTGAGCGCCTGCCGGAGGTGCGGCACGTGGTGCTTCTGGCGGGGGCGGAGGGGGTTGGCGGCGAG
>NZ_JASKYR010000156.1:0-13377 GCF_041028215.1 Streptomyces flavofungini | reverse complement strand
GGGGTCGCCGACGGGGATGTCCAGGCCCTCGCCGCGCGGCAGTTGCAGCGCGGCGGCGGCGCGGTCGGTGCCGGTGACGGGCCAGCTGACCGAGGTGTCGCAGTGCGCCCGCAGCCGCAGCGCGAGGCGGCCGTGGTCGGTGCGCGCGGTGACGTCGATGCCGCGCTGGGGGTAGCTCCAACGGGCCGCGCCGCCGCCGCGGGTGACCGGGCCCGGCGCGCCGAGGCCGGTGCCGGAGGGGTCGGAGAGGGTGAGGTCACGCCCGTCGCGGGTGCGGGCGCGCACGCCGAGCGAGGCGGTGTCGACATAGGCGGTGCCCCCGCCGACCGCCAACTCGACCCGCTCGCCGCGCGGTTGCTCCGCCCCGGCGGTGAAGGCGTAGGTGGTGGCGCCGGCCGCGGTGAGGGCCAGCGCGACGGAGAGAGCGAGGAAACGGGTCTCGGACCGTTTGCGGGCATGGCCGGGAGAACTGATCTTGGTGGGCATGGGCACCTGGATAGTCACCGCACGTAAGAAGAAGTTAAGAAGTTCACGAAATTGTCCCGACTCCCCTCCTCACGCGCACCACGCGTCCCCCACGTGATACCAAATACGGGCGCACGGCCGTACACACCCATGTGTGCGGACGTGTCACGACAACCAAAAAGTCGGGCCGGGCGGTGTCCTGGCCCAGGGGGAAGAGGTATCAGCGCAGTGAACCGTATGCGCACGTCCGCCGCGATTCTGGCGACCGCGGGGGCCCTGACCGCCGCACAGCTCGGCATGGCGGGGGCCGCGTCCGCGTCGGCGAAGCCGACCGCACGCACCGAATCGGCCGCTCCGAGCGCGGCGCCGCGCAGCTCCGGCTGCCCGATCGACATCATCTACACCTCCCGTTTCCAGATCGACCGGAACGGGTGGGTGACCAACGGGGGCCTGTACTTCGGGCTGAAGAGCAAGAGCACCAAGACCTTCAAGAAGGTCAGCTTCACCGTCACCAACGTCAAGAACATCCGGTTCGGCAAGGCGACGCCGACCGGCGGCAAGGTGACGCGCAGGACGTCGAAGACCGTCACCGTCTACGACAAGAGCCTCGCGCCCAAGGCGAAGCTCGGCGTCAAGGTGCGCACGCACCTGCTGAACACCCGGAACTACCGGGTGAAGTTCTCCGTGCGCGGCAACGGCTGGAGCTGCGCCGTCAACCAGGGCACGTGGGGCGCGGGCTCCTGAGTCACTCCGCGGACCGGGGCGGCCACGCGTCGCCCCAGTCCGTGTCGCGCGCCGCGCGGTAGAGGGGGCCGTGCCGCTTGGTCACGGTCTCCCTGCGCAGCAGCTCCTCGGCCGCGCACAGGTCGAGGAGCACCTGCCCCTTGCGGATCTGCGGGCGGCGCACGACGCGGTTGGCGGGCGGCACGGGGTCGAACCGGGTGGCCGCCACGTAGCTGAACTTCTCGTCCTCGTAGGCGAGCGAACCGCCCTTGACCTGCCGGTGCAGGGACGACCTGCTGACCCGCGCCGAGAAGTGGCACCAGTCCGTGCCGGGCTCGATGGGGCAGGCGGCGCTGTGCGGGCAGGGCGCGGCGATCCGGAAGCCCGCGTCGATCAGGCGGTCCCTGGCCTCGATGATCCTGGCATACCCGTCGGGGGTCCCCGGCTCCACGATGACGACGGCCCGCCCGGCCGCCGCGGCGGCGTCGACGACGGAGCGCCGGTCGCCCTCCGTCAGCTCCTTCAGCACATACGACACGGTGACGAGATCGGCGTCCTCGATCGCGGGTGCGGCCCCGATACGGGCGCGCTGCCACCGTACGGACCTCAACTGCGGTACGGCCGCAACGAGTTCCCGCCCGAGGGCGAGCGCGGGCTCGGCCCAGTCGAGCACGGTGACGGGCCGCTCGCCCCGCCAGGTCTCGGCGACCGCCCAGGTGGCGGCCCCGGTCCCGCCGCCGATGTCCACATGGCTGCCGGGCGCCCACTCCTCTGGCACGGCGTCCGCGAGCGCGCCCAGCGCGGAGCACACGGCCTCGAAGGTCGCGGGCATGCGGTAGGCGGCATAGGCGGCGACGTCCGCCCGGTCCCGCAGGATCGGCGCGTCGGTGGGCGTCTGCCCCCGGTAGCTGGCGATGAGCCGATCGACGGCACGGGCGGCCTGCGTGGGCGGCAGCCCGTCGAGCAGCCCGGCGAGGGCGGCCCGCAGGGCGTCGGCGGGACTGACGGAGATCGGCACGTTCACCCCGGGAGTCTACGGGGGCGCGGGGCCCCTAGCGGTTGGCGGCCCGAGCCAGCCGGGTGGCCGCGCGGGCCCGCGGCCCGCTGTCCAGGGCCCCGCGCCGCGGATGCACCGCGTTGCCCAGAAGCACCAGAAACGTGTCGGTGGCGGGATCGAGGACGAGGGAGGTCCCGGTGAAGCCGGTGTGCCCCGCCGCGCCGCGCCCGGCGAGCTCCCCCATGAACCAGGGCTGGTCGATCCCGAACCCCAGTCCGCTCCCCATCAGCATCAGCTCGACGAAGTCGGGACCGAGGATGCGGGCCCGCCCGTAGGACCCCCCGCAGAGGATCGTCCGGCAGAAGACCGCGAGGTCACGCGCGGTGGAGAAGAGCCCTGCGTGCCCGGCGACGCCGCCGAGGGCCCAGGCGTTCTCGTCGTGGACGACACCCCGCAGCATCCCCCGGTCGGCCTTGGCCCACGGTCTTCGCTGGTCCTCCGTGGCGGCGGCGTCCGGGCGCGGCCCGAAACCGGTGGCCGCCATGCCGAGCGGCCGGGTGATGCCCTCGCGCACGAGGACGTCCAGGGGCCGCCGGGTGAGGCGCTCCAGGATGTGCTGGAGCAGGAGCATGTTCAGGTCGCTGTAGACGTACGCGCCGCTCTCCCCGGACGGCTCCTCCGCGCGCAGCGCCGCGAGCCGGGACGCGTCGTCGGGGCAGTCGTACAGCGGCAGCTCGGGCCGGAACCCGGAGGTGTGGGTGAGCAGCTGCCGCACGGTGACGCCGTGCTCCGCGGCGCCCCGGAACTCCGGGATGTACGCGCCCACCAGCGCGTCGATGCCGAGCGTGCCGCGTTCGAGCTGCTGCACGGCGGCGACGGTGGTGAAGAGCTTGGTGAGCGAGGCGAGGTCGAAGGGCGTGTCCACCCGCACGGGGACCCGCCACTCGCGGGGCAGCTCGACGCCCCGGTCGGTCCCGGGGTCGTACGAGGCGTAGCGCACCGCCCAGCCCGCCGCCTCCTCGGCGGCGATGACGGGGCCTCGGCCGACGATGACGACGGCGCCCGCGCACCAGGGGCGGGGCCCGCGCGTCAGTTCGCGCACCTCGGCGACCAGACGGCCGATCTCGTCCGGGTCGAGGCCCGCGCGCTCGGGGGTACCGGCGCGCAGGAGTCGTGGTGAGCTCAGTGGTCCGCCTCCTCCGTGGGCTTGTGCTGCCAGGGGCGGCACAGTCCCACGAAGCATGCGATGGCCGCCAGCGCGCAGACCAGTTGGACGACGGCCATCGGGACGGCCGTGTCCTCGCCCGCGATGCCCACGAGCGGCGAGGCGACGGCGCCGACGAGGAAGGAGGAGGTGCCGAGGAGCGCGGAGGCGGACCCGGCGGCATGCGGGGTGCGGACGAGGGCGAGCGACTGGGTGTTCGGCATGGCGAGGCCCATCGCCGACATCAGGACGAAGAGTCCTGCGGCGACGGGGAACAGGCCGGGCTCGCCGAAGACACCGGTCGTCATGAGGAGCAGCGCGGCGGCGGCGACGGCGATGGTGGTGAGGCCGAAGGCGAGCACCCTGTTCAGGCTGACGCGGCCGACGAGGACCTTGCCGTTGATCTGGCCGACGACGATCAGGCCGACGGAGTTCACGCCGAACAGGAGGCTGAAGGTCTGCGGCGAGGCACCGTAGATCTCCTGGATCACGAAGGGCGAGGCGGAGATGTACGCGAAGAGCGCGGCGAACGCGAAGCCGCCCGCGATCATGTAGCCGGTGAAGACGCGGTCGGCCAGGAGCGAGCGCATGGTGCGCAGCGCCTCCACGGTGCCGCCGCCGTGCCGTCGCTCCGGGGCGAGGGTCTCGGGCAGGACCCGCCACACCAGGAGGGTCAGGGCGATGCCGACGCCGGTGAGGACGACGAAGATGCCGCGCCAGTCCGTGAAGCGCAGGACCTGTCCGCCGATGAGCGGCGCGACGACCGGGGCCACTCCGGAGATCAGCATCAGGGTGGAGAAGAAGCGGGCCATCTCCACGCCGTCGTACAGGTCGCGGACGATCGCGCGGGCGATGACGATCCCGGCGGCCCCGGCGAGGCCCTGGAGCAGCCGGAAGCCGATGAGCAGCTCGGCGGTGGGGGCGAAGGCGCAGATGGCGGTGGCGAGGATGTAGACGAGCAGGCCGATGAGGAGCGGTCTGCGGCGTCCCCACTTGTCGCTCATCGGGCCCACGACGAGCTGGCCGAGGGCCATGCCCAGGAGGCACGCGGTGAGGGTGAGCTGGACGGTCGCGGCCGGGGAGTGCAGGGCGTCCGTTACCTCGGGGAGGGCCGGGAGGTACATGTCCATCGAGAGCGGGGGGACCGCGGTGAGGCCGCCGAGGACCAGGGTCACCAGGGCTCCGGTGCGGCGGCGGGCGGCGGTGCCTTTGGGCTCCGCCGCCTCGGTTATCCGGTGCTCTTCTGTTGTCTGCCCGCGCTCAGGCATCGCGCCCCTCCCGTTTCTCTTCGTCTGCCCTCCATGGTCGCAGCTGTGGGTGGGTGGTCCTTTCCCCGAKCCCGCCCCTTCCCGAAACTGGGGCTCCGCCCCGGACCCCGCTCCTCGAACGCCGGAGGGGCTGAAGATGTCCAGGACGGGACCGGGGGATGCTTCAGTCTCTCAGCGCCGCGATCGCCTCCGTCAGCGCTGACGCGACGTCGGGAACGAGGACGTGGACCCCGTCCCGTACGACAGAACGGCCCCCCACCAGCACGTCACGGACATCCGCCGCCGTCGCCGCGAAGACGGCCGTCTCGGCGGCAAGCCGAGGAACCGGGCCCGCCGTGCGGACGGAGTCCAGGGCGATCGTCGTCAGGTCGGCGAGGGCGCCCGGCTCGATGACGCCCGCCTCCGGCCAGCCCAGCGCCGCGTGACCGTCCGCCGTCGCCGCCCGGAGCAGGGCCGCCGCCGTCCAGTGGCCCCGCGTACGCGACCGCAGGCGTTCGTTCAGCTCCATGGCCCGCGCCTCCTCAAGGAGGTCGATGACCGCGTGGCTGTCGCTGCCGAGGGAGAGCGGGCTGCCCTCGCGCTGGAGGTCGAGCGCGGGGCCGATGCCGTCCGCGAGGTCGCGTTCCGTCGTCGGACACATGCACGTGCCCGTCGTGGAGCCGCCGAGGAGGCCGATGTCCTCGGGGGTCAGATGGGTGTTGTGGACGCCGGTCGTCCGCGCGCCGAGGACGCCGTGGTCCGCGAGGAGGCGCGTCGGGGTGCAGCCGTGCACGGCGAGGCACGCCTCGTTCTCCGCCGTCTGCTCGGAGAGGTGGACGTGGAGCGGGGCCGCGCGGTCCGCCGCCCACCGCGCCACCGTGCCCAGCTGGGCGGCGGGGACCGCCCGCACCGAGTGGATCGCCGCACCGATCCGGGCGTGGTCGGCGCCCTTGAGGGACGAGACCCGTTCCGCCCACGCCTCCGTCGTACCGTCCGAGAAGCGGAGCTGGTGCCGGTCGGGGGCCTTGCCGCGCCCGGCGCCGAGCAGGCCCGACGCCACGTACGCCGTGTCCAGGAGCGTGATGCGGATGCCCGCGTCCGCCGCCGCCTGGATCAGGGCCTCGCCCATCGCGTTCGGGTCGGCGTACGGGGTGCCGCCGGGGGCGTGGTGCAGGTAGTGGAACTCGCCCACCGCCGTGACACCGGCGAGCGCCATCTCCGCGTACACCGCGCGGGCCAGCGCGTGGTAGGACTCGGGGGTCAGGCGGTCCGCCACCCCGTACATGACCTCACGCCAGGTCCAGAACGTGCCCGAACCGACCTGGACGGTGCCGCGCAGTGCGCGGTGGAAGGCGTGGCTGTGGGCGTTCGCCAGGCCCGGGAGCGTCAGACCGCGCAGGACCGTCGCGCCGGGCGGGGGTGCTTCGAGGTCCCTGCGGACCGATCTGATCCGGCCCGCCTCCACGTCCACCGCCACGCCCGGTTCGACGTGGGTGCCGAGCCAGGCGTGCTCCAGCCAGTACGTGTCCGTCTTCACCTGCACGCCAGCCCTTCCAGTACGTCGGCGAGTGCGTTCACCCCGGCCACGCAGTCGTCCTCGGCGGCGAACTCCGCCGGGGAGTGCGAG
Organism: Streptomyces flavofungini; assembly: GCF_041028215.1. Taxonomy (GTDB): domain Bacteria; phylum Actinomycetota; class Actinomycetes; order Streptomycetales; family Streptomycetaceae; genus Streptomyces; species Streptomyces flavofungini_B. The sequence goes on along the minus strand of NZ_JASKYR010000156.1, from coordinate 7,114 downwards.
ACGCCCGTGGGGTTCCGTACGAACAGCATGGCGGTGGGGATGGAGGCGGACAAAATACCCGCGTCGTGTCCCGCGCCCGTGCCGAGGACCGGGACCGGGCGAGCGGCACGGCCGCCGAGGATCACGCCCAGCTCGTCGCGGAGCGCGTGGCCGAACTCGACGACCGGGGTGAAGGACTCCCGTACGACGTCCAGGTCGACGCCGTGCTGGTCGGCGTAGGCGCGGGCCGCCTTCTCGATGCCGGTGACCACCGTGTCCAGGGTGTCCTGGTCGGCGGCGCGGGAGTCGAGCCAGCCGCGCACGAGGGAGGGGATGGCGTTCACACCGTTCGGCTCGACGGAGATCTTGCCGAACGTCGCCACCGCGCCCGCGAGTTCCGCCTCGCGGCGGGCGGCGAGGACCGTCTCCGCGTACGTCAGCATCGGGTCCTTGCGGTCGGCCAGGCGGGTCGTGCCCGCGTGGTTGGCCTCGCCCCGGAAGTCGTAGCGCCAGCGGCCGTGCGGCCAGATGGCGGAGGCGATACCGACGGGGTCGCCGGTGAGGTCCAGGGCCCTGCCCTGTTCCACGTGGAGTTCCACGAAGGCACCGATGCGGGCCAGGCGGTCCGGGTCGGGGCCGATGTTGTACGGGTCGTAGCCCGCCGCCTCCATCGCCTGCGGGAGGGTCACGCCGTCGCCGTCCCGCAGCCTGTGCGCGGCCTCGATCGTGAGCTGGCCCGCCGTCAGGCGCGAGCCCACGCAGGCGAGGCCGAAGCGGGCGCCCTCCTCGTCGGCGAAGTTGGTGATCGCCAGGGGGCGGGCGAACTCCGCGTTCCTCGCGCGGAGTTCGTCCAGGGCCGCGAAGGACGAGACGACGCCCAGGGGGCCGTCGTAGGCGCCGCCGTCGGGGACGGAGTCCAGGTGGGAGCCGGTGACCACGGCGTCGCCCGCCCTGGGGTCGCCGAGCCAGGCCCACTGGTTGCCGTTGCGGTCCAGTTCGTAGGTGAGGCCTCTCGACTCGGCCTGCTGCTTGAACCAGGACCGGCAGTCGGCGTCCGCGCCCGTCCAGGCGTAGCGGCGGTAGCCCCCTGAACGGGCGTCGCGCCCCAGCGGGACGAGGTCCCGCCACATCTCGTGGAACGAGGGGGGCCTTCCGGGCGGCGGTACGCGGTTCGTCACTCCCCCTCCCGCATCGGCACGCGGACCCCGCGGTCCCCGGCGACGGTCTCCGCGATGTCGTACCCGGCGTCCACGTGCCGGATCACGCCCATCCCGGGGTCGTTGGTGAGGACGCGGCGGATCTTCTCGCCCGCGAGCCTGGTGCCGTCGGCGACCGAGACCTGGCCCGCGTGGATCGAGCGGCCCATGCCGACGCCGCCGCCGTGGTGCAGGGAGACCCAGGAGGCGCCGGAGGCGACGTTCACCATGGCGTTCAGGAGGGGCCAGTCGGCGATCGCGTCGGAGCCGTCGAGCATGGCCTCCGTCTCGCGGTACGGGGAGGCGACGGAACCGCAGTCCAGGTGGTCGCGGCCGATCGCGAGGGGGGCCTGGAGCTCGCCGGAGGCGACCATGTCGTTGAAGCGCTCGCCCGCGCGGTCGCGCTCGCCGTAGCCGAGCCAGCAGATGCGGGCGGGCAGGCCCTGGAAGTGGACCCGCTCCCCCGCCATCTTGATCCAGCGGTGCAGCGATTCGTTCTCCGGGAAGAGGTCGAGGATCGCCTTGTCCGTCTTGTGGATGTCCGACGCCTCGCCGGAGAGCGCCGCCCAGCGGAACGGGCCCTTGCCCTCGCAGAAGAGCGGTCGGATGTAGGCCGGGACGAAGCCGGGGAAGGCGAACGCGCGCTCGTAGCCCGCCAGTTGCGCCTCACCGCGGATCGAGTTGCCGTAGTCGAAGACCTCGGCGCCCGCGTCCATGAAGCCGACCATGGCCTCCACGTGCTTGGCCATGGACTCGCGGGCGCGGGCCGTGAAGCCCGCCGGGTCCTTCGCCGCGTACGTCGCCATGTCGTCGAAGTCGACACCGGTCGGCAGATAGGCCAGCGGGTCGTGGGCGGAGGTCTGGTCCGTCACGATGTCGATGGGGGCGCCCTCGGCGAGCATCCGCGGGAGCAGGTCCGCCGCGTTGCCGAGCAGGCCGATGGAGAGGGGCCTGCGCTGGTCGCGGGCCTCGGTGGCGAGCTGGAGGGCATGCTCGAGGGAGTCCGCCCGCACGTCCAGGTACCGGTGCTCGATGCGGCGCTCGATGGCGCGCGGGTCGCAGTCGATACAGATCGCGACGCCGTCGTTCATCGTGACGGCGAGCGGCTGGGCGCCGCCCATGCCGCCGAGACCGGCGGTGAGGGTGATCGTGCCCGCCAGCGTGCCGCCGAACTTCTTCGCGGCCACCGCGGCGAACGTCTCGTAGGTGCCCTGGAGGATGCCCTGCGTGCCGATGTAGATCCAGGAGCCCGCGGTCATCTGGCCGTACATCGTGAGGCCGAGCTGCTCCAGGCGGCGGAACTCCTCCCAGTTCGCCCAGTCGCCGACCAGGTTGGAGTTGGCGATCAGGACGCGCGGCGCCCACTCGTGGGTCTGCATCACGCCGACGGGGCGGCCCGACTGGACCAGCATCGTCTCGTCCTGCTTCAGGGTCTTGAGGGTGCGCACCATCGCGTCGAAGGAGCGCCAGTCGCGGGCCGCCTTGCCGGTGCCGCCGTAGACGACGAGCTTGTCGGGGTGCTCGGCCACCTCGGGGTCGAGGTTGTTCTGGAGCATCCGGAGGGCGGCTTCCTGCTGCCATCCCAGGGCGCTCAGTTCCGTGCCGCGCGGTGCCCGTACGGGGCGGGGTCCTGACATGGGGCGGTGCCTCCTCGCTCATCCAGCTGCAACCTTGTTATTCACATCCTGGAGCGATGAATAGAGCTAGTCAATAGCGAACGATTGCACGAGTACGCCAGCGGGGGCAACGGTCGTGGTGGTTGGCTTGATCGCATGGACCGCATGGATCACACGGGCCCGGGTGAGCACACCGAGCGCCCGGAGCACGAGAACGAGACGCTCGACCTCCGTTCCGGGGCCGCCGCCGCGGGCCGGCGTGACCTCGCCGTCCGTGCCGCCGTCGAACAGGGCATCGTCTCGCCCGCCGCCCCCGTCGCGGGGCTGCTCGACATCACCGGCATCCGCGCGAGCGCCGCCGCCCTGCGGTCCGCCTTCGAGGCGGTCGTCCCCGAGGGCACCCCCGTCCTGCACGCCTTCGCCGTCAAGGCGACGCCGCTCGTGCCGGTCCTGCGGCTGCTGCGCTCGGCGGGGATCGGCGCCGAGGTGGCGAGCCCCGGTGAGCTGGCGATCGCGCGGGCCGCCGGGATCGCGCCGTGCGACACGGTGCTCGACTCGCCCGCCAAGACCCCGGCCGAACTGCGCCAGGCCCTCGCCCTCGGCATCGCCGTCAACGCCGACAACCCCCAGGAACTGGCCCGGGTCGACGCCCTGATCCAGTCCGCGCCCACCTCCTCGCCCATCGGCCTGCGCGTCAATCCGCAGATCGGCGGCGGCTCGATCGGGGCCCTGTCGACCGCGACGGCCACCTCCAAGTTCGGTGTGCCGCTGCGGGACGAGGGCGCGCGGGAGTGGGTGGTCCAGGCGTATCTGGACCGGCCGTGGCTCACGCGGCTGCACGCGCACTCCGGCTCCCAGGGCATGCCCCTGGAGAAGATGGTGCGCGGCGTCGGGGCCACGTACGAACTCGCCGAGGAGATCAACGAACGCGCCGGACGGCGGCAGATCGACACCGTCGACATCGGCGGCGGCCTCGCCGTCAACTTCGGCTCCGACGAGGAGACCCCGACCCACGCCCAGTACGCGCGCCGCCTCAAGGCCCGGGTGCCGGGACTGCTCGACGGGCGGTACGGCCTGGTCACCGAGTTCGGCCGCTCGCTGCTCGCCAAGCACGGCACGCTCCTCGCCCGCGTCGAGTACACCAAGAAGGCGGGCGGCAGGCCCATCGCCGTGACCCACGCGGGCGTGCAGGTGGCGACCAGGACGGTGTACGCGCCCGCGTCGTGGCCGCTGCGGATCGCCGCGTACGACACCGAGGGGCGCCCCAAGGGCGGGAGCACCGTCGGCCAGGACATCGCGGGGCCCGCCTGCTTCGCGGGCGACCTGCTCGCCGAGAACCGGCCGCTGCCGCGGCTCGGTCCCGGCGACCACATCGCGGCCCTGGACACCGGCGCCTACTACTTCGCGCAGCACTACTCGTACAACAGCCTCGTGCGGCCCGGCATCCACGGTTTCACCGCGAACGACGGAGAGGTCCGGTTCGCCGCCGCGCGCGAGCCGCAGACGCTCGACGAGATCGTGGCGGAATCGGGCGGCGGCTCGGAGCGGGACGCGCTCCGGTACCTCTGAGCCCGCCCCGCCGGTCCCGTACCTCTGAGCCTGCTCAACTCGCGGTTAGTGATGTGCATCACGGGCAGATCCCTCCCCAGAGGTTTTCTCGGGCCCGGGGGAGGCACCTGTGACGGCGACCGGCACATCCACCAGCGCACCCGCACCCGCCGAGGACGGTGCGCTGCACCGCGCCATCGGCCCCAAGCTGCTCATACTCTTCGTGATCGGCGACATCCTCGGCACCGGCATCTACGCCACCACCGGCAAGGTCGCGGGCAAGGTCGGCGGCGCGCTCTGGCTGCCGTTCGCGATCGGCTTCGTCGTGGCGATCCTGACGGCCGCCTCGTACGTGGAGCTGGTCGGCAAGTACCCGAAGGCGGCCGGTGCCGCGCTCTACGCCCAGAAGGCGTTCAGGGCGCCCTTCCTCACCTTCATCATCGCGTTCATGGTGATGTGCTCGGGCCTGTCGTCGGCGAGCGCGGCGGCCCGTGCCTTCAGCGGCGACTACCTCGGCGAGCTGACGGGGGACGCGCTGCCGCCGACCCTCGTCGCCATCCTCTTCATCGTGCTCCTCGCCGCGCTCAACCTGCGGGGCGTCTCGGAGTCGGTGAAGGCCAACGTGGTCCTCACCCTCGTCGAGGTCACCGGGCTCGCCATCATCCTCGCCATCGGCGCGTACGCCGTGCTGAGCGGGGACGGCGAGCCCTCGCGGCTGACCGAGTTCGAGACGGGCGGCTCCGGATACGCGCTGATGACCGGCATCCTCGGCGCCACCGCGCTCGGCTTCTTCGCCTTCGTCGGCTTCGAGGACTCGGTGAACATGGCCGAGGAGACCAAGGACCCCGTACGGACCTTCCCGCGGGCGATCTTCATCGGGGTGGCCGTCACCGGGACCATCTACGTGCTCGTGGCGCTGGTCTCGTCCCTGCTCGTCGACAGCGAGACGCTCGAAGGGTCCAGCGGTCCGCTGCTCGAAGTGGTCAAGGCGGGCGGCGTCGACTTCCCGCACAAGCTGTTCGCGCTGATCGCGCTCTTCGCGGTGACCAACTCGGCGCTGATCAACATCATGATGGCCTCGCGGCTCTGCTACGGCATGGCCAACGAGCGCATCCTGCCGCGCGCCATGGGCCGGGTCCTCGCCAACAGGCGTACGCCCGTCGTCGGCATCGTCTTCGTCTCGCTGCTCGCCGTCGGCCTGGTGTCGACGGGGGAGATCGAGGGGCTCGGGGACACCACGGCGTTCCTGCTGCTCTGTGTCTTCGCGGTGGTCAACGTCTCGGTGCTCGTGCTGCGCAAGGACCGCGTCGGGCACAAGCACTTCCGTACGCCGACGGTCCTTCCGGTGCTGGGTGCCGTGACCTCGCTCATCCTCGCGAGCCCGCTCGCCGACCGGCCCGCGGAGGTCTACATCCGCGCCGGGGTGCTGGTCGCCATCGGCATCGCGCTGTGGGCGGTGAACAAGGTGGTACTGAAGGCGCGCGGCGAGGAATGAGCATTTGATTGCCGGATGCGGTCGGGTGTGGACCGTCCCCGGCCGCACAACGCCCCGATCCTGTCGGGGTCGGGCATGTTCCCCTGGAAAGTGCCCATCCGCGTGGAGCCTCCACCGTTCCTGCGTACCTTCCTCACACCGGACGGCAGTCGGCGTCCGGTCGGGTGGTTAGGGGCCACCCGGTTCAACCCTGGGGAAGGGGAGCCGCGTGCCCGGTATCGACGAGTGTCTGCTCGAAGCCATGACACTGCCCGGCGCACGCGGAGCGGCGATCGTCGACTGGACCAGCGGGCTCGCCCTCGGTTCGGTCGGCGATTCCCCGAACGGCGACCACGAGGCGACCGCCGCGGAGACCGCCGAGGTCGCGCGTTCGGCGGCCGAGTACGAGGCGTTCGCCCCCGCGGCCCCCGAGCCGGGGACAGGGACGGGGATGCCGGGGGCGGACCGCAAGGAACTCCCCGTCGAGGACCTCATGGTCACCACCCGGGGCGGGTTCCACCTGATCCGCTTCGTCAAGACGACCTTCGACAGCAGCGTCTTCCTCTACCTCTGGCTCGACCGGCACACCGGCAACCTCGCCCTGGCCCGCATACGCCTGCGTGACCTCTCCGAGCGGCTGGTGCTGGTGTGAACACCGACGCCATGCGGATCACCGCACCCGTCACCTCGCCGATGCTGACGCGCCTGGCGGGCGAGCGGGCGACCGGCGCGCTCCTGCGCGACCAGGGCAGCCTCTACCTCGTCGAGGGCCGTGTCGTGCACGCCGAGAGCCCGGCGGCGCCCGGCATAGACGTCCTGCTCACGGCCGGTGGCGTGCTGCCCGCGCAGGGCTGGCAGGAGGCGCTCTCGCTCGCGGGCACCCGGCACGAGGTCGGGCGGCACCTGGTGGACAGCGGCCGGGTCACCGCGGGCGAGCTGGAGGTCTGCCATCTCGGCGCGCTGTTCGACGCCGCCTTCTTCGTGCTCGGCCCGGCGGGCGGGCCCACCCGGTTCCGCTACGGGGTGGCGCACTGGCTCGGCCGGGTGCGTCCGGTGGCCGTCGAGGCCGTGGAGCGCGAGACGCGGCGGCGCCGGGCACTCCTGGACAGTGTCTGGCCCTGCCCGGAACTCGACACCGCGCCCGTCGTGCCGCGCCCGCCCGCGCCGGGGCAGCGGATCACCGTACGGCAGCGGGCCCTGCTGCGGCTCGCCGACGGCGTCCGTACGCCGACGGCCATCGCCTGGGCCATCGGCCGCCCCACCTTCCACACCCTGATCGAGGTCAGGCGGCTCGCGGCGAC
>NZ_JASKYR010001559.1:0-430 GCF_041028215.1 Streptomyces flavofungini | reverse complement strand
GGCCAGCCGCGCAGGTCGAGCCCGGTGACGTTGCCGCTGCCCTTGCACGCGGAACGCAGCGTCAGCATCAGCGCGAGCAGCCGCGCCTCCGGTCCCGGCACCGGTGCGTGATCGCGGACGTGGGCGAGGACGGTTCGCGCGTGCTCCCACTGGTTGGGGCCGGTCAGCAGCCTGGCGACGGCTCCCTCGCCGTCCTCGCCGGTGCGCTGCGCGTGCTGCGCGCGGGCGGTGGCGGCGGCCTGTTCGGCGCGCCGCGCCTCGGCCCGCAGACTCCCGTCGTCCGTCACGTCCGCCCAGGTGGTGAAGGCGAGCGCCTTGCGTTCGTGCAGCCCGGCCAGGACCGCGAGGTCGGGCTCCGCGGATCTCTGATAGGCACGGAAAGCGTCGCCGAGCTCGATCAGTTCGTCCCGCAGGACGGTGGGCTGGAGAT
>NZ_JASKYR010001558.1:0-445 GCF_041028215.1 Streptomyces flavofungini | reverse complement strand
ACCCTGTCCCGCCCGATCGTCACGGGCGTCCTGCGCGAGGAGCTCGGCTACGACGGGGTGGTCGCCACGGACTCGCTGGCGATGCGGGGCGTCCGTACGAAGTACGGCGACGACCGCGTGGCCGTGCTGGCGCTCAAGGCGGGCGTCGACCAGCTCCTGAACCCGCCGCGGCCCGAGGTCGCGTGGAACGCGGTGCTCCGGGCGGTCGCGGACGGTGAACTGACCGAGGACCGCATCGAGGAATCGGTCCTGCGCGTCCTGCGCCTGAAGGCGCGGGCCGGTCTCCTCACCGCGGACGGCACACCGGCCCCGGACCTCACGGCCGACCTCGACGCCTCGCGCGCCGCGGCCGGGGTCGACGCCGTGGTCGGCGGCGCCGCCCACCTCGCCGCGGCCGACCGCATCGCGGAGGCGACGACGACGCTGCTGCGCAACGAGAACGCCA
>NZ_JASKYR010001557.1:0-495 GCF_041028215.1 Streptomyces flavofungini | reverse complement strand
CGCTTCCACCGCCGCCGCGCCCGGTACGAACGGCAGGGCGTCCTCGTCGAGGAGGCCGCGCTCGCCCGCGCCTAGGAGCGCTGCCTCGCCGACGCGGAGGCGCGGGCGCGGCGCAGGGCCAGGGACGCGGTGCGGCGGGCCGCGGAGGACGTGCGGTTCACCGCGGCCTTCGCCGAGGAGATACGGCGGCTCTTCCCCGGCTGCCCGGCCGAGCAGGCCCGCGCGACAGCCGCGCACGCGTCGGTGCGGGGCAGCGGCCGGGTGGGGCGCAGCGCGGCGGGGCGTGCGCTGTCGGGGGCCGCGGTGACGGCGGCGGTCGTCGCGGCGATCCGGCACACGGCCACGCCGTACGACAGGCTGCTGATGAGCGGCGTCCCCCGCGGCGAGGCCCGCCGCCGCATCGCCCCGGCGGTGGACACCACGCTGCGGAGCTGGCGCGCCGCCCCCGCTGACCCGGCACCGCACACCGTCCCGCACCGCGCCGCGGGCTGACCC
>NZ_JASKYR010001556.1:0-499 GCF_041028215.1 Streptomyces flavofungini | reverse complement strand
GCCGACCTCACCGCCGATCGCACCGCACTCGCCGACACCCTGCGCCAACTGCCGCGCCCCGAGGGCGGATTCACCGGCGTCCTCGCCCTGCCGCCCACGCCTGCCGCCGACACGGCGGACGATGACCCGGCGGGCACCGCCGCCCTCGCGCCCACCGCCGCCGCCCTGACCGCCCTGGACGACGCCGGGATCAGCGCGCCCCTCTGGCTGCTCACCCGGCAGGCCGTCAGCACCGGCCGCGCCGACCGCCTCGCCCACCCCGGGCAGGCCGCCCTCTGGGGCCTCGGCCGCGTCGCCGCCCTGGAGCGACCCGAGCGCCGCCTCACCCTGGTCGACCTGCCCGAGCAGCTCGACGAGCGGGCCGTACGACGCCTGGCGCACCTGCTCGCCGCACCCGTGGGGGAGCAGCGCGCGGCCGGGACGGAGAGCGCCTCGCCCGGCACGGAGAACCAGCTCGCCGTGCGCGCGTCCGCCACCTACGCACGGCGGCTCGCCCACC
>NZ_JASKYR010001554.1:0-460 GCF_041028215.1 Streptomyces flavofungini | reverse complement strand
GACAACGCCCCGGCCGCGAGCCGCGCCCCACCCCTACCGAGGCCCGTACGCCGTCGGCGGCACCCCCACCGTCGCCGTGAAGTCCCGTACGAGGTGCGCCTGGTCCGCGTAGCCGAGCGTCGCCGCGAGAGCGGCCCAGTTCACGTCCGTCGCCGTCTCGGCACGCTCCAGGGCCTCGTGGATGCGGTACCGCAGGATGATCCACTTGGGGCTCACCCCCACGTACGCGGCGAAGAGCCGTTGCAGCGCCCGTACCGACAGGCCCTGCGCGGCGGCGAAGGGCGCGACGCGCCGGATCGAGCGGTCCTCGCGGATACGGTCGACCAGGCCCATGGCGAGGTCGGCCTGCGGATCGGGTGCGGAGGACAGGCCCAGGAGGAAGGCGTCGAGTGCCGCCACGCGCGCGTGCTCATCGGCGGGCGCGAGGATCAGGTCGGCCGTGTTCCCTGCGGCCCCGGGG
>NZ_JASKYR010001553.1:0-509 GCF_041028215.1 Streptomyces flavofungini | reverse complement strand
CCGCAGTCCGCCCCCATCCCCTGGGCGGCCGTCGCCCACGCCTCCGTGGCGATGGCGCTGCCGCTCGCCGTCGGCATCGTCGCGGGACAGCCGGCGTACGGGGCGCTGGCCTSGATGGGCGCGCTCTCCGGTGTCATCGGCGACACCGCCGACGCGTACCGCATGCGCATCCTCAACATCGCCGTCCCGCAGCTCTTCGGGGCCATCGGCGTCACCCTCGGCTCGCTCGTCTTCGGCCACGGCTGGGTCGCCGTCGGCGCGGTCACCCTCGTCGCGCTCGTCTCCGGGATGATGTCGACGATCGGCGCCGTGGCCTCCGTCTCCGGGCTGCTCCTGCTGCTCAACTGCGTGGTCGGCGCCGGTCTCCCGATGCCGGGCGCGTGGTGGCTCGCCCCGGCCCTGATGACCGGCGGCGGCCTGCTCGTCCTGGCCCTCGCCCTGCTCGCCTGGCCGCTGCGGTCCGGCGTCCCCGAACGCGCCGCCGTCGCCGACTCCTACCTCTCCGTGGC
>NZ_JASKYR010001552.1:0-509 GCF_041028215.1 Streptomyces flavofungini | reverse complement strand
GAAGGGGGACGGGCCGGGTGTCGGAGCGGTTCTCCGGGCTCGTGTCGGAGCCCGCCGGTGTCGCCGTGTCGTGGGCGGGGGCCGTCTGGGTGCCGCCCGCCGTCTCCAGTACGTCCCGCAGGAGTGCCGCGAGGCGGGAGGCCGCGCGGTAGGCGGGGCCGGTGAGGATCGCCCCGGTGTCGGGGGTCCGCAGGGCGGCGAGGGCCGCCGGGGAGACCTGGACGGGCTCGCCGTGGCGGATGGCGCGGGCCGCCGCGTCGAGGACCGTGCCCGCCGCGCCGAGGATCTCCCGTACGCGGTCGCGCTCCCTGCCCTCCTCGGGGACGCCCACCGCCGGGTCCGCCAAGCTGGCGAGGACCGGGCGGATGCGTTCGGCGAGGCCCCGCGAGCCGCGCAGTTCGGCCGGGCGGGTGCGGGCCTGGCGCGGGGTGATCCTGGCCGCGTCGCGCGCCGCCATCAGGGGCTCGGGGTCGAAGGGGGCGACCGGGTCGTGCCGGAGCCTGCGGGCG
>NZ_JASKYR010001551.1:0-548 GCF_041028215.1 Streptomyces flavofungini | reverse complement strand
GCTCGGCGGCGGCCGCCGTCCCTGGCTCGGCGAGGCCGGAGCACACCGCCGCGTCCTCGTTCCGCCAGGCGTCGACGCGGTGCTGCACCTCGCGGTACCCGGCGTCGTCGAGCAGGGCTTCGGCCGCCGCCGACGGGGTGTCGAAGCCCGCGCGGAAGGCGGCGTCGGAGAGCCGCGCGTCGGCGGCCTTCAGGCGCTCGGCGCTGTCGTCCGCCGCGCGCCGTTGACCCGCGCGCACGGCGTCGGCCGCCTCGGTGAGCAGCGCGGCCCGCCGCTCCAGCTGGGCGGCGCGGGCCGCGACGCTGGTGGTGGTGCCGCGCGCGCGGGTCAACTCCCGCGTCAGGCCCTCCCGCTCCCGGTCGAGGGCGTCCCGGAGGGTGGCGCGCGAGGCGGCCCTGCGTGCGGCCTCCTGCTGTCCGGCGAGCCTGCGGTCGTGCTCGTGCTCGGCCCGCGCGAGGGCTTCCCGCGCCGCGTGCAGCCCGGAGGCGCGGTCACGGGCCTCGGCGTGAGCGCGACGCAACTCCTCGACGGCGGCGGCCAGTTCACCG
>NZ_JASKYR010001550.1:0-594 GCF_041028215.1 Streptomyces flavofungini | reverse complement strand
GCAGGGGGCTGGTCAACGCGCTGCTCCTGGCGGCGGCCTGCGCGGGTCTGCTCCCGGCGGCACTCGGCGCCCTGCGCGCCCGGTTCGCCCCGTCTGCCCGGCGGACGGCTCGCGGGGGCGGGACGGCGGGGGACCTGTGGCTGTGGCTCGCCTCCTCGGCGGCGGGCGGTCCTGCTCGGCMYGCACTTCTTCGGCCACTACTACCTGCAGCTGATGCCGCCGCTCGCCCTCCTCGGCACGGCCGCGCTGCGGCGGCTGCCCCGGGCGCGGGCCACCGGGGCGCTGATCGCCACGGGGTGCTCGTGCGCGGTGTTCCTGGTCTGGGGGCTGCTCGCGCCGCGTCCCGAACTCGCTCACGCGCAGCGGCTCGCGGCGGCGGTGCGGGAGCGGACGGACCCCGGGGACCGGGTCCTCGTCTGGGGCATACACCCCGAGACGTACTGGCTACCTCACGGCCGGGCTCCTGACCAACTACAGCGGCGGCCGCGACGGGCCGAGAGTGGGCGAGGAGTACGCCGTCCGGGGCGCCTGGCCGACCTTCCGCGCCGAACTGCGAAGGCACCCCCCGGCGCTCGTCGTCGACGACTCCAGGGG